>NZ_JALEKL010000002.1 GCF_022768985.1 Methanosphaera sp.
TGTTATATTTGCATCTTCTACAGGTTGATCATTATCTGTTGTTGCTGTTATGTTAATTATTAGATCTTGTGTTGTTTTTGGCGTGTTTGTTGTAACATCAAGTTTTGCTACACGATTAATAAGACTGATAATATTACTAAATGTTTTAGTATTATATAAGTTACTTTCTTTTACTTTATAGGTGATATTATGTACACCTGCCATGTAACCATGAATTGGAATTTCAACATCAAGTACTGCCATATTTGTTGTGGTATTTAAAATTGATTTTTCATCAATAAATACTTCAACATCAACATTTTCTTTTAGTTGTGTACTAAATTCATCATCAATAACAATATCTATTGTTGAATTTTGCAGTGTTTTTATTGTTAAAGATGGAATATCCATATCTTTAATGTCTGTTTTTAGAACATTTACTGTTATATCTGTTGAATTAATATCATAGTATTCATTGTGAAGTTCTGCTGTTAATTTATGTTCGCCTCCAATAACAGTTGTTGGTAGTCTGTATGATATTTTTGCTTTTCCATTACGAATCATACCTGTTGCAACTTCTACACCATCAAGTTTAAAGATAACTTCTCCATCTTTAAGAATGGTTCCATTTGTATCTTTTACTATTGCCTCTGCTTGAAGATTTTGCATTGTTTTTGGTATATTTGATGTAACTTCAATTGTTGATGTACTATTTACAATTATAAGTTTTCCCCTATAATCTTTTGAATTATAAATTCCATTTCCATATATATGAATTATATATTCATATTCTCCCTCTTTTAATGATTCAGAGTAAATCTCAAGATCCATTACACTATCAACTATTCTTTGATAGTTTGATTCATTATTTGCAATTATTGTATGTGCTCCAAGTGTACCTACAGGGTATTGTCCATGTTCATCAAGTATTTCTGTATATATATTTCCATTTGTAAGTGTTTTTATTGTTATGTCAGGTATTGTTAAATCTGCAAGATTTGAATGTATTACTGTTACAATTTGTGTCTTGTTTTGGCTTTGATATACATCATCAATATATTCAACTGTTAGTGTATATGATTGTGCTGATATATCATTTGTTAGTTTGTAGCTTAGATGTGCTTTTCCATCAACTACTGTGATATTACCAATTTCTCTTGAAGCTACATATGTTCCTTCACCATTTTCAACAGGTCTTGATTCAAATTTAAAGATTACAACACCACTATCTACAAGAGTTCCATTATCATCACGTATTGTAATATTAATGTCAAGATATTGTGTTGTTTTTGGAGTGTTTGTTTCAATATTTATTGTGGTTCGGCGTACATCAATTGTAGCTTTAGCATGTAGTATTTTCTCATTATAAAGACCATTTTCTTTAACTTTTACAACTATATCAGCTTCCCCTATCTCTTCTTTGCCTATAGGAATAGTTGTACTTAATAAACCATTTTTCACTGTTAAATTTTGTACTGAAACTCCATCTACAAAGATTTCAACTTCACTAGCACCTAGAAGTTGTTGGTAGAGTTCATCTCTTAGTACAACATCAATACCAGTTGTTCCACCAGTTTTAACTTCACGTAGAGGAATTATAATATCTGTAAGATTACTTCGTATAACATTAAATGTTGAATTTTCAACTTTAGTATTATAGTAGTCATTAATATATTCTATTGATATATTATGTTCTCCTGCATAAATATTAGATCCAAGCCTGTATGAATACTGTACTTCTCCATCTCTTACTGTAAGAGTTCTAACTATTCTTCCATCAACTTTAATTACAGCTTTTCCATTATTTATTGGAACTCCATCATCATCTACTAGTTTTCCACGTATATACATTGTTTGTACTGTTTTTGGATTGTTTGTTGTTATGTTAATTGTTGCATTACGTTTTATAATTTCAAGTTGTGAATTTATTGTTTTTTCATTGTAGTAGTTGTTTTGTTTTACATTAAATGTTACATTGTATAATCCTGGAGGATATTTACCTGTTGGAAGTTCATAGTGTAGTACTCCATTTGATATTGTGATATTTTCACGGTATGTATTATTTTCACCTGTAAATATTACTTCAACATCACTATCATGAATTATCTGTTTTCCAAATGTATCTTTTAATATAATGTCATATGTGGTATTTGTAAGTGCTTTTGTCTCAATTTTTGGAATTATTACATCTGCAATATCACTTCTTATTATATTTATTGTTTTAGTTTTATGCTGTACTGCATATTGTGGATCTACAAATTTAGCTACAAGTGTAAATGGTCTTGCTTGTGTATCATCAGATAGTGTTACATTAGCTGATGCATGTCCATTTGTAACATTTATTGCATCTGTTATATTTACTCCATTAATACTGAAAATTATCACTCCCTGATTTACAATGTTTCCATCGTTATCTTTTATTGTTGTGTTAATTTCAAGAACACCAGTAGTTCTTGGAGTGTTTGTTTCAATTTCTATTATAGGTACACGATTTATAACATTTATAGTTGCTGTTGTATTAATTGCATTATAAAGTCCACTTTCACGAACACGAATATCTAATAAATATACACCTGCTGATGCATTTTCAAAAGGCAGGTAAAGTATAAGTGTAGTTTCATTTGCCGGTACAACTCTTGTCTTTAGAAGTTTACTATCTATGTATATGTCAACTTCTACTGTTGTATTAAGAGATTTATCATATTCATTTCTTAGTGCAATTCCTATTGTTGTGTTAAGTTTTGTTTTAATTGATTTATCTGGAATTACAATAGATTTAATATTACTTTTAACAACTTCTACATTTTGATCTTTAGATTGTATATCATAGTATTTATCAGCTGCATATTCAACTGTAACTTTATGATCTCCACCAAATACATCATATGGTAGTGTGTATGTAATTGTTGCTCTTCCACCTGCTACATTTGCTTGTCCAATTTCTACTCCATCTAGTTTAAATGTTGCAATTCCATCATTTAGAGGATTTCCAAATTCATCCTTAATTGTTGTATTTACTTTAAGATCTTGTGTTGTTCTTGGTGTATTTACATCTATTGATTCTATGATTACCTCACGGTTGACTACTTCTATTGTACTTGTTAGTGTTTTTGCATCATATAGGTTGTTTTGTTTTGTTTTTATTGTTAGTGTATAGTTTTTCTGAATCTTTTCATCCATTGGTAGAACTAGGTTAACTACTCCATCTTTTATTGTAAGATTCTGTATTGACTGATCATCTATTAATACTTCAACATCTACATTGCCTGTAAGTGTTTTACCATCAATATCTTTAAGTATTGTATTTACTGTTGCATTGTTACGTGTTTTTATACTTTGGCTAAGATCTACATCTGCAATTATGCTACGTTCTACATTTACTGTTGTATTAGCATTTGCTTGATTGTAGTATTTATCTGATGAATATTCTGCCTTGATATTGTATTGACCTGCAATTATGGATGCTGGTAGTGTGTATGTAATTGTTGCTCTTCCACCTGCTACATTTGCTTGTCCAATTTCTACTCCATCTAGTTTAAATATTACAATTCCTTGTTGTACATTTTCACCTAGCTCATCTGTAATTTTTGCATCAATTGTAAGTTTACCTGTTGTAGATGGTGTATTTGTCATAACTTCCATTAGGGTGTTACGATTTATTACTTCAAGTTTTGATGTGAATGTTTTTGCATTATATAATCCATTTTCTGTTGTTTTTATTGTTAGTGTATAGTTGCCTTGTGTTAGTGTATTTGTATCTATTGTAAGATCAACTACTCCATCTGTTATTGTTGTATTAATTATTGAATTATTATCTATTAATACTTCAACATCTACATTGCCTGTGAGTGTTTTGCCTGTTGTGTCATTTAGTTGTGTTTTTATTATAAGATCTTTTAATGTTTTTATTGTCTGTGAAAAGTCAGCATCTGATATTGTGCTACGAGCTACTGTTAGTGTTGTATCTTTTGTTGTGTTTTCATAGTATGGATCTTTAAATTCAACTGTTATATCATATTCACCTGCAATTATTGACTCTGGTAGTGTATATGTAATTGTTGCAACTCCACCTACTACATTAACTTCTCCAATTTCTACTCCACCTAGTTTAAATATTACAATACCCTCATTTACAGGTTGCATGTCTTCTGTAATTGTTGCATCAACTTTAAGTTCACCAAGTGTTGTAGGATTATTTACAACTATAGGATCAATTGTTACTTTACGATTTATAACTTCAAGTGTTGATGTTAATGTTTTTGCATTATATAGTCCATTTTCATGTATGTTAAATACAACACTATAATTGTTAGATTTAAGTGTATCTGTTGGAATTTGTGTGTTAAGTTGACCATTAACAATAGTTGTATTAATTACTGATGTATTATCTATTAATACTTCAACATCAACATTACCTACAAGTTCATGATTAAATTCATCATTAAGCACTACATCTACAGTTATATTGTTTTGTGTCTTAATTGAATCAAGTACAATTTGAGTATCTGCTATTGTAGTTTTTTGAATATTAATTGTTTCTTTATTTTCTGATGGATTATAACTATCAGTTGATGTATATTGTGCTGTAATTTCATGATCACCTGCCATGATAGTTGATGGTAGAATGTAGTCATATTCTATAGTTTTATCTGTAACATCTACTGTAGCAATTTCAACACCATCAACTTTAAATGTTACACTTCCACCTTTAGGTGTTTCATTAAATTCATCAACAACAGTTGCTGTAATTTTAATATTTTGCATAGTTTTAGGTGTTGTTGTATTTAAAGCTATGGATGTTGTAGAATTACGTTTTATAATGTTAAGTTGTGTTTGATTTTCAACACCAGCATTTAATATAACATCATACTGACCACACATGAGATCTTCTGTATCAAGGATGGTGTCTATAATTCCACCATTTATTGTGGTATTTTTATAGATTTTATCTCCAATTTTAAATACTACATCTACATCATCTGTATATAATGTTCCATCAGCTTTTAGAAGTTTTCCATTAACTGTGGTTTTATTAAATACTTTAACATCATCTATTGTATTAATTTCAATTGCATCAACTGCAACTACATCATTAACATCAACACTAATCATGGCACCAGCTAGTGATGGATAGTTAATTGTAATTGTTTTATCTCCACTCATCATAAATACATAGTTGATTGAAACAGTGTTGTCTGTCATATTTTTATTTGCCATAAATGTTTTACCATCTATGTTAAATATAACATCTTCATCTGCATTAAGTGATTTTAGAGTTATTGGTGATACTATTTTAACACTAGTGTATGCTTTTGGTGTAGGTGTTATTGTGTTAATTGTTGAATTTTCAACTGTTATATTATTAAGTGAATAGATGCTACAACCATCATTATCACTACTATTAATAATGTTAGTATTTTTCATGGAAAATGTAGCTTCATTATATATTACACCATGATTGACTGCTATGTTATTTGTGAAATTTGAATTTTCAATTGATGTATTTCCCTGATTTATCACTGCTTTGTCTGTATTGTTTATAACTATATTTTTAAGATTTAATGTATATCCTTGAGCTACTGTTATAAATTGATGTTGTCCATCTCCATTTATTATATTGTTATTTCCATTGATTGTTAGTGTTTTTGTATTTTGTGAATCTCCCCAAGTTATAGTATTTGTAATATTATAATCTCCGGGATTTAAGTTTATTGTTGCCTCTGTATCTGTACTATTTTTTATAGTATTTACTGTATTTTCTAAGCTAAGATAATTATCTACATCGTATGTTGTAGATTTTTTAGTAATTTTTGTTTTTTTATCATACTTATTTGTCGTCTTATTTACTTTAGACTTATCTGTACTATTTTTAATGATATCAGAGCTTTTATCTATGACATCATGTGATACACACTCTGCACTATAGTTGTGCTGTGTATCTACTTGTTTAATATCACTTGTTGTGATATCATCATTATCTGCAGCATTTGCTGCTGTTATTATTGTTATGAAAAATAATAAAATAAGAATAAAAGAAATAATACGTTGATTTTTCTTTAATTTTATCATATTATACATTCCAATTTAATTATAAGTAAATTATTAAAAATATAATCAAAATAATTTGATAAAACTTTAATAATTAATAATAATTTATATTAATTTTACTATAAAAAAAGTATATTAATTTTACTATAAAAAAATTAAAATAAAAATTAGATTAATTTTAAAAAATTCGAATAGTTTTTTTAATAATTTGAAAAAATGAAATAATAAAATGTAATTTATTTAAAATTAGGATAATATTATTAAATAATTTAATATAACTGTTTTTCTACTAAATTATCATAAAATTAGAAATAATAAATTAAGATACATGTTATTTCTTTTTAATTAAGGTTATAATACATTTAAGAATTATATTAAATTAGTAATTTAGAAAAAGAGTTATTTTTTGAGTTTTATAATTAAAGATAATAATGTATAATAAGATAATAGAAAAAAATAGTTGATAAAACAAGTATAAAATTTCAATAAAAATTAGAGCCCCGAGGGGGATTTGAACCCCCGCCCCCTCGATTACGAGTCGAGTACTGTTCCTGGCTGAGCCATCAGGGCATATCAAGTTAATATTTATAGTTTGGTGTTTAAATTTCTTTCCCCTATTTTTTGGACATAAAAAAAAAGATAAATTTTAGGTAGTTATACAAATTGATAACTACTCCTTTAAAAATAAAAATACTAATATTATATATTTCTAACCTAGATGTTGATCTAAATTCATGGTTAATCCATCTGTTGCAGCGATTGTTCTGATACCTGTTTCTTGGGTTATGTTACGTGTATTTTGGAAGGGATTGTTCATAATAAGATTTACACCTAAATGTGTCATAATTGCAACTTTAGGCTTAACTTCTTCAATTAATTGTTTAAAATCAAGAGTTCTTAGATGTCCCTTAATTTTACGTTCTCCTTCTTTTATAACATTACCAATTAGTACATCAGCACCTTTATGTTCCTCTGCAAGTTCTGGGAAATATTCAGTATCAGCAGTATAACTTAGAGAAAAGTCATTATATTTAATATTAAATCCAACACATGTTGGATCTCCATGGTGTGTTTGTGTTCCACGAATTGTAATATTACCATCTTGTATTTCTTCACCTGCAAGAAGTGTTGTAACTTTTGGCTTTTGTTGGTGATATTCTGAAATACTAGGTCCTAGATCTTCATGTCCTTCAATTACACTTTTACTTCCAATAACATGTCCTGTCTTTTTTGTCATACCTTGTGTCATAGCTTCAATTAATACTTCAGCATCGTTATAATGATCAGTGTGGCTATGACTTACCAATAGTAAATTAATTTTCCTAGGATTTAAACCATATTGGTGACTTCTTACTAAAGCCCCAGGTCCTGGATCAACATGTATGTTTTTTCCATCAATACCATCAATGCGAAAACCACCAGTCATTCTTTTTTGACTAATAGTGGCAAATCTTCCACCTCCAGTACCTAAGAATTGTAATTGCATATTATCTCCTTTATGTTTATTAAAAAAATTAAAAAAAGTATTCATTATTAAAAAATAAAAAAATACCCCTTAATTATATATTAATATAGTTAAAAATAATATATAATCTTTTTTCTTAATATTCAAACTATACAAAAATATTTTATTTACTAGCAGTGTTTTTACTTATTTTTAAATCTTTATTGACTATATTACCTACAAATAAAATATGAACTATTCAATTTTTATTTCTAATTTATTCAAGCATATCTTTAAGATACTCACCTGTATATGTTCCTGATTTTGCAACTTCCTCAGGTGTTCCTGTTGCAATAACATATCCACCTTCATCTCCACCTTCAGGTCCAAGATCAATAATATAATCTGCAGTTTTTATAACATCAAGGTTATGTTCAATTACAACAAGAGTATTTCCTTGATCTCTAAGTTTTTGAAGAACACTTAGAAGCTTATTAATATCTTCAAAGTGAAGTCCTGTTGTAGGCTCATCAAGTATAATCATAGTATTTGATGTGCTAGGTTTGCTTAATTCCTTTGCAAGCTTTACACGCTGTGCTTCACCACCTGAGAGTGTTGTTGCAGGTTGTCCAAGTTTAACATATCCAAGACCTACATCAACAAGAGTTTGAAGCTTTCTTCTAATTTTTGGAATATTTTCAAAAAACTCAAGTGCTTCATCTGCTGTCATTTCAAGAACATCATTGATATTTTTACCTTTATATCGTACATTTAATGTATCTGTATTGTAACGTTTTCCCTTACATACCTCACATGGAACATATACATCAGATAAGAAGTGCATCTCAATTTGTACAATTCCATCACCACTACATGCTTCACAACGTCCACCTTTTACATTAAAACTAAATCGTCCAGGCTTATATCCACGTTCTTTTGCCTCAATTGTTTGTGCAAATAAGTCACGAATATGAGTAAATAATCCTATGTATGTTGCAGGATTTGATCTTGGTGTTCTTCCAATTGGTGATTGATCAATAACAATAGTTTTGTCAATATTTTCAATTCCCTCAATTTTATCATGTTTTCCAACCTTAAATTTATGCTTATCTGTCATCTGCTCATAAATTCCATGATATAATGTTTCATTAATAAGTGTACTTTTACCAGATCCTGAAACACCTGTTACACAGATAAATGTACCAAGTGGAAGTTCAACAGTAATATCTTTAAGGTTATTTTCCCTTGCACCTACTACTTTTATTGTCTTTCCATTACCTTTTCTGCGATTTTTTGGAACTTCAATTTTCTTAGCACCAGATAGATACAGGCCTGTAATTGAGTTAGGGTTTTTCTTAATTTCCTCTGGTGTTCCCTGTGCAATAAGTGAACCTCCATGTTCTCCTGCTGCAGGTCCAATATCAATTACATGATCTGCTTCAAGAATTGTTTCCTCATCATGTTCTACAACAATAAGTGTATTTCCAAGATCACGTAGATGTTTTAGAGTATTGATAAGCTTCATATTATCACGTTGATGAAGACCAATACTTGGCTCATCAAGAACATATAACACGCCAATAAGACGACTTCCAATCTGTGTTGCAAGACGTATTCTTTGAGCTTCACCACCTGAGAGTGTTCCAGATGAACGTGCAAGTGACAGGTAGTTAAGTCCTACATCATTAAGAAATGCTAGTCTTTCACGTATCTCTTTAAGTATTTCTTTTCCAATAAATTCTTTACGTCCTGAAAGTTTTAAGTTATCAAAAAATTCCTTACAATCACGTAGTGATAACTTTGTTACATCTGCAATATTAAGTCCACCAACAGTTACAGCAAGCATTTCATCTTTAAGTCTATCACCATGACATCTTGGACAATCCTTATACATCATGTATGTTTTAAGTGATTTTCTCTTATATTTTGATGGTGCATCGACAGATTCACGTTTTATTGATGCAAGAACTCCTTCAAATGGCTTTTTAACCTTATGTATACCATTTTTCATCTTAAATTCAAATTCAATTTCTTCTTTTCCTGTTCCATAGAGAATTATGTCTTTAACTTCATCACTAAGTTCATAGTATGCTACATCAAGGCTGAAGTTATAATGTTTTGCAACTGCTTCAATAATCTTATTGTAATATCCTTCTGTATCTTTTGAATTACTCCATGGCTTTATTGCTCCACGACGTAGTGTAAGACTTTTATCTGGAATTACACGGTCTGCATCAACTTCAAGTGTACTTCCAATACCATTACATTCTGGACATGCAGCCTGGGGGTTGTTAAATGAAAACATACGTGGACTAATTTCTGTAAAGCTTACACCACACTCAGCACATGCAAGTTCTTCACTGTAGGTTTTCTCATCACCACCCTCTTGTGCACTTAGTACTTTTATTATTCCACCAGTGAGTGATAATGCAGTTTCTGTTGATTCAACTAATCGTTTTTTGAAGTTTTCTGTATTTGAAACTTTTAGTCTGTCAACTACAATTTCTAGTGTGTGTTTTATGTTCTTTTCAAGTGTAATATCCTCATCAAGTGATACTATAACTCCATCAACACGTATTCTGACAAATCCCTTCTTTTTATACTCATCAAATACTTTCTTATGCATTCCCTTTTTTTCTTTAACTATTGGTGCAAGAAGATATATTTTTTCACCATCAAAGTGTTCTATTATTTCATCAGCAATTTGTCCTGGTGTTTGTTGTGATATTTCACTTCCACATTTATAGCAGTGTGCTGTTCCAACACGTGCAAATAATAATCTTAGGTAGTCATAGATTTCTGTAACAGTTCCAACTGTAGATCTTGGATTTAGACGTGTTGTTTTCTGGTCTATTGATATTGCAGGTGATAGTCCTTCTATATAGTCTACTTCTGGTTTTTCCATCTGTCCTAGAAATTGTCTTGCATAGGATGTTAATGATTCCATGTATCGTCTTTGTCCTTCTGCATAGATTGTGTCAAATGCTAGTGTTGATTTTCCAGATCCACTTAGTCCTGTTATTACAATAAATTGATCTCTTGGTATTGTTACATCTATATTTTTCAGGTTATGTTCACGTGCTCCTTTGATTATGATTTTCTTTTCATTTATTGCTTTTTGTCTTATATCTTCACTTTGCATCTATTTTATTCCTCCTTTAGTTTCATTATTTGATCTCTGAGTTTTGCAGCTTTTTCAAATTCAAGGTCTGCTGCAGCCTTTTGCATCTGATTTTCAAGGTCTGCTATTATTAGTTCTATTTCATCATCTGTTATGTTATCATAGCTTTGTATATCATCAGGGGTTGTATCTACTACCTTATCTTTAAGTTTACGTACAACACTTTGAGGTATAATATTATGTTCATTGTTATATTCAATCTGCATTTTACGTCTGCGTTCTGTTATATTTACAGCATTAACTATTGAATCAGTCATATTATCTGCATATAATATTACCTCACCATCCACATTACGTGCTGCACGACCAATTGTCTGGATAAGTGATGTTTGAGATCTTAGAAATCCTTCTTTATCTGCATCAAGTATTGCAACAAGTGATACTTCAGGTAAGTCAAGTCCTTCACGTAGTAAATTTACACCAATAAGTGCATCAAAATCTCCACGTCTAAGTTCATCTATAATATCTATTCTTTCAAGTGTTGTAATTTCAGAGTGAAGATAACGTGCCTTAATTCCCATCTTAATATAGTAATCTGTAAGATCTTCTGCCATCTTCTTTGTAAGTGATGTTACAAGTGTACGTTGATTTTTAGCACTTCTATTTTTTATCTCAGAAAGCAGGTCATCTACCTGATTTTTAATAGGACGTATTATAGGTTTTGGATCAACAAGTCCTGTAGGTCTGATAATCTGTTCAACTTTAACATCACAACGTTTTAATTCAAATTCAGCAGGTGTTGCTGATACATAAAGAATCTGATTTTGAAGTTTCATAAATTCATCAAAACGTAGTGGTCTGTGTTCTTTTGCACTTGGAAGTCTAAATCCATAATCTACAAGATTACATTTCCTGGCATGATCACCTGCATACATTCCACGTATCTGTGGTATTGTAACGTGTGATTCATCAATAATTGTAAGATAATCATCAGGGAAGTATCCTAGAAGTGAAAATGGTACCTCTCCCCATTTTCGTCCATTCATATGCATTGAATAGTTTTCAATTCCAGAACAATATCCAACTTCCTGTATCATTTCCATGTCATATCTTGTTCTTTGCTCTATTCTTTGAGCTTCAACATATTTTCCCATTGCCTTAAATTCAGCAACACGATCTTTCATTTCATCAAGTATCTTTTTAATTGCAACATCTTGTTTATCTTTTGATATAACAAAGTGTTTTGCAGGAAAGATAATTGTCTTTTTAAGTTCTTCTATTATGTTAAATTTAAGTGGATCAATTTTATAGATAACATCTACCTCATCACCCCATAACTCAATTCTTATTGCAAAGTTTGCATTTATAGGATAGATGTCTATAACATCACCATTTACCCTGAAATTTCCACGTTCAAATTCTGTGTTATTTCGCATGTATTGCATCTCAATTAAGGACTTTATTATATCATCACGTGATATTATATCACCCTGACTTAGTGTTAATGTAAACATAAGATAATCCTCAGGAGATCCAATACCATATATACATGAAACACTTGATATTACAATTACATCATCGCGTGTAAGAAGAGACTGTGTTGCTGAGTGTCGTAATCTGTCAATTTCCTCATTTACTGTTGATTCCTTATCAATAAATGTATCAGTTTGAGCAACATATGCCTCTGGCTGATAATAATCAAAATAACTTACAAAGTATTCAACAGCATTATCAGGGAAAAACTCCTTAAATTCATCATAAAGTTGTGCTGCAAGAGTTTTATTATGTGACATGATAAGAGTTGGCTTATCTAGCTTTTCAATAACATTTGCCATTGTAAATGTTTTACCAGAACCTGTTACACCCTCAAGTGTAACTTCATTTGCTCCTTCATTAAAGCTTGTAACTATTGAATCAATAGCCTTTGGCTGATCACCAAGAGGCTTATAATCAGATTGTAAAATAAATTTAGACATAGTAGTTATATATATTTAAAATCATTTTCTTAATATTTTCTATTTTAAAAAAAAATAATCATATAAAAAAAAGATTTAATATTAACAAAAATAAGAAAAATTCTATAAAATAAAAATAAGTATAAATTCTTTTTAGATATGGGGTGTTGATAAGTTTAAAAAAAATAAGAGACTTCCAAAAAAAATATAAAAGTCCCCCACTACTATTTTTTTTAGTATTCAAACAAGTTAATTGCAACACTCATCAATGATGCATATTCACCGAGATTAATTTCAGAAATATTTTTCTTACACTCACGTTTTAATTCATTATATTTCTGTGCAAATGCAACATTCATAAATTCTACACCTTTAAAGTCAAGTATGACTTCTTTATCACTTGTTTTATTAATAATATTAAATAATTCCACTACTGTATTTTCAAGAGTTAAAATACGGGGAACTACATCAATAACTACAATTTCCCTCGTCATATGTATTCAAGCTCCAAAATGATTTTTAACAACTTTTAATTGTTCTGGAATATTAATATGCTGAGGACAAACACTTACACATTCATTACAACCAACACAGTTATGTGCTTGTCTATCTTCATGCATATGGAATCTATACTGTACAGAGTCAATAGAATCATCACCAAGTAAGTCCATATTATATTCTCTGAAGCATTTAGGAATATTAACACCAAATTTGCATGGCATACAATAGTTACATGATGTACAATTTATAGCATTTAAGTTATCATATTCATCTTTAACTTCATGTAGTATTGCTTTTTCCTCATCACTAAGCATTCCAACTTCTGCATCATCAACAAGTGCAATATTTTCTTTTACCTGGCAGATATTTGACATCCCACTAAGAACACAGTCAACTTCCTCTTTATCCCATAGATAATTAAAAGCCCACCTAATAGGTTTTATGTCTTTTTCATTCTTTTTAAATATATTTTTAACTGATTGAGGCTGGTTTTCAGCTAATTTCCCACCTCGTAGTGGTTCCATAATCATAGTTCCAATGTTAAGATCATGTAGTTTTTCAACTCCTCGTATACCTGGATTTTCATCAACATCTAAGTAGTTAAGTTGTGTGAGTGCACAATCCCACCTATCATAATCATCAAGTATTTGACAAAGTAGTTCATATGATCCATGTGTTGAAAAACATGCATGTTTTATACGTCCATCATCTAATGCACGATCAACAAATTCATATACTCCTGCCTGTTTTATATCATCATAGAATGAATCTTTTATTGAATGAACAAAAAATAATTCAATTTGATCAACATTTAATCTTTCAAGCTGTAAGTCGAGAGTTTTATCAAAGTATTCCCATGATTTTATCTCCCATGATGGCATCTTTGTTGAAATATGAAGTTTGTCACCAAAACCACTACCTAAAATATCACCTAGGATAGTTTCACTAACACCTGGTTTTTTGCGATCTGTTGTATGATATACTAATGCTGTGTCAAACATGTTTACTCCATGTTCTATTGCATATTCAAACATTTCTTCTGTCTGTTTTATATCCACATGTTCTGGATTTTCATCAATTAATGGTAATCGCATTGCACCAAAGCCAAGAATAGATGCTTTTATATTAGTTTTTCCTAGTTGTCGATATTTCATAAGATAATGTTTATTGTTTTACATATATATAATTAAAATTTGTTATATTATATTTAAACTTTTTAATTATGATTCCATTAAATTTCTAGAATTTCAAGGTTTAAAAAAACAGTTTTAATTGATTTTTTAGAGTCAATTAGAATATTTATTAAATAAAATTTGAATATTGACATAGAACTTATCATAGATCTAAATTGTTTTTTAAAAAAAAAGAAAGAAAGTAGGTGGTGATATTCTATTGTGTATTTTTATTGTTTTTCTGCAAATTCTATTTCAAATACTATTGTTGGATATTCAAGTTCAAAGTTTGTAAGTACTTCAGGACTTATTTCTCCAAAGTATCCTTTAAATGTAAATGGTAGTGATTCATCTGAAGCTTTTGCTTCAAATTTTGCACATCTTCCCTGTATAAATGTTGGATCTTCTGAATCTTCAAGTGTCATGCTAAAGCCCATGTTTGCAACAAATGATTCTACTGTTGATTTTATTGATGTGAAGTTTGCATCTGTTGATATTTGTGCTGCTGCAAGTTTCTTTACTGTATCCATCTGTGTTTCTTTAGCTGTGTTTATGTATGCTACATCTCCTATTTCAAAGATTTTCTGTGGAAGTTCTTCATGTTTATTATTTTCAAGGAATTCAAGAAGACTATTTATTAATGATTTTCTTATCATTGTTCTATCTTGTGTGATAGGTTGTGCTACTGTAATTCTTTCATCTTCAATTTCACGGTTTAATTTTGTGTAGTGTTGTAGTTCACTTGTAAGCATTAAACTTTTAATTTCTGTAAATCCAAGTCCTATCATTACCTGTTGCAATATTTTGTCAAATTCACGTTTTGGATCTGCATGTGCTACTGTTGCAAATTTTGGTAACTCTGATGGTAGTTCATTAAATCCATATCCTAGTGCTATGTTTTCAATTAAATCTACCTCATGAAGTATGTCTATTCTGTATCTTGGTATTGTTACTTCTATTTCATCTTCATTTATTTTCTGGGCATCAAATCTTGTTTTTCTGAGTGTTTTTACTATTTCATCTGCTGTTATGTCGATTCCTATGTATTCTTCTGCTGTTTTTGTGTGTACTGTCATTGTTTTTGTTTCTAGTTCTGGGTATGTCATGTCATCATGGTATGGGTAGTTTACATTTATTGTTTCTATTGTTGCATTTGGATCTTCTGCAATGTTTGATGCTATGATATTTACTGCATTTGTTACAGCTATTATGTCTGTTCCTGTTACATCTATGAATATATTTTTGGTTTCTGTTGTTAGTTTTGTAAGTTCACTGTTTATTATTGGTGGCATTGACATGATGTTGTCATTTGCATCTACTATTAGTGGATATTTATCATACTCTTCAAGGAGGTGTGCATAGTCTTTTCCTTTTGGATGATTTTCTAGTATTTCATTTAGTGTCATTTCTGTATCTGTTTCAAGTGGTATGAAACTTACATCATCTGGATTTCCTGCTTTGTAGTAGAATGGTCCTGATACTTTGTCAAGATCATGTATTCCTATTGCTACTTTTTTTCTGTCACGTCCTATTACCCAGTGAAGGTGTTCTTGGAATTCCATTAGGTTACGTAGTTGTTCATCATTTATTGAGATGTTTTTTATGATACATGATGCTACATATGGTCTGATTTCTTCAAGTTCTTTATCTACTGTGATTGTTGTATCTGTTTTTTTAACATCATATTTTGGCATTCCTACTTCTATGTCTAGGTATCCTTTTAGTGCACGTACTATTCCTTCTACACTGTAGTAGTCTGGTCTGTTTGGGAAGAATTCTACTTTTACATCGTTTTCATCATAGTCTTCCACATCACTTGATATCATTGGAAGTATGTCTATTAGTTCATCTTTTGGTAGTTCTTTTCCTAGTTTTTCAAATAATTCATTGTATGTAAAGTTTATTACAGGCATTTTTATATCATCCTTTAGTTTTTTAAAAATTTTTTTAAATTAAAATAATATTTTTTTTCATTTTTCCACATAGTTGTGGGGTTTAAAATAGTTTGGGGTGGTTATATTCTTTTTTAAAACATGTATATTGCATTTATATTGCAAGTACTGTCATGAAAAATATTGATTCTACAACGAAGTGTAGTGCTCTGTGTTGTATTGGTGTGAGTTTTAGGTTGTAGTATCCATGTCCTAGATCTACTATGAAGTGTATTGTTCCTGCAAGTACTCCTATTGTTGCAGACTGGAATAGTAGTCCTACAATTATTACGTGGAATATTGCCTCTAGTAGTTCATGTACAATCCATGTTTTAAATGATGATTTTACTATGTTGTTTATTACCTCACCTAGTAGTATGTAGAAATCTGATAGTGCATGCCATAGTATTCCATGTAGAATATCAGAAAAGGCTATGCATACTGCTATATAAAACCATTGTATGTCCATAGTTTTTCACCATTATAAATTTTATTTAATTATTTTTTAAAGTTTTTAATAGTCTTTAAATATTAATATCTTTTTTTTAGTATTATTATTTTTTTATTATTATTATCATTTTTTATTTGTACTTTTTTTTATTCTATTTTTTTTATATATAAATATTTAAGATAATTATTTTTCTTTTTATTATGTGAATTATTTAAATACTAAAAATTATATAACTATAGTTATAACACATTATACATATAAAATAAATTAATAAATATAATAGATTATAATTTTATCAAAAAAAAACACTTTAAGAGGTAATTATTATGAAACCACCTTGTGAAATTGTAGTATGGTATGTAATTCCATCAATACGATCAAAACTTGCAAAAGAACTTCTTAATCTTGGAATGAAACAAAAGGAAATATCAGTACTACTTGACATCACACAACCTGCAGTATCACAATATATTAGTGATAAAAGAGGTCATGAACTCGACTTTGACCCAGAGGTAGAACAATATATTAAAGATATGGCAAAAGAAATAATGGAAGGAAAACTTGAAGCAATAGATTTAATTCCACGTTTTTGCCATGTATGTAAAACAATAAAAACACAAGAAGTTTTATGTCAACTCCACAAAGAAAAAGTAGATATTCCAACACATTGTAGTGTATGTATGGGAAGTGAAGCAGACGATCATGGCTGTGGATCATTATAGATTATTATCTCCCATACCTTTTTCTACTCTTTTTAAATAATTAATATTATAATTTAAAATTTCTATTTTTTTTCAATAATTTATTTCACACTTCAAGATGACTATTTGCTCATTTAGTGATGTTTGCAACTATTTTTTAATTAAAATCTACTAAAATATAACAATTGTTAAAAAGTTTTAATAATAACAAAATACCAATATATAAACTATGAACATAACAGTTAAAACAATAAAACAACACCTAAAAGATAAAGAAATTCTAGAAGGAAACTTTGGACTAGAAAAGGAAGGAGTACGAATAACAGCTGATGGAAAACTTGCAACAACACCACACCCTGAAGAATTTGGAGACAAAACAGAAAATCCATACATAACAACAGACTTCTCAGAAAGCCAGATAGAAATAGTAACACCAACATTTCAAAGTATAGATGAAACATATGAATTTCTAGATCTAATAGTTGACATTGTAAATTCAACAATATCCTCTAATGAATACATATGGACACAATCAATACCACCAATACTACCAAAAGATGATGAAATACCAATAGCACGATACAACAACCACCAGATGGGAATATCAGCAGAAAAATACAGACAAGGACTTGCAAAAAAATATGGAACAAAAAAACAAATGCTATCAGGAATACACTACAACTTCTCATTTAAAGATGAAACAATACAAAAACTATACCAAGCACAAGATACTATTACAACACTCAAAGAATTTAAAGATCAACTATACCTAAAAATTGTACGAAACTATATGAGATATAAATGGTTCCTAATCTACATAACAGGAGTATCAAACGTTGCACATAAAACATTTAAAAGTGAAACAAAAAATCTTCTAGATAAATGTGACAACTTTGGAGGAATCTATAGTGATGATGCAATATCAATAAGAAACTCATCATGCGGATATAAAAACTTAATAGAACTATATCCAAGATATGACTCAGTTGAAAACTTCACAACTGATGTTAAAAGCTACATAGAAAAAGGATATCTCTCTGAGGCAAAAGAATTATATACACAAATACGTCTTAAACCTGCAGATCCAATAAACTTTCTAACATCACTAAAAGATGGAATACGCTACATAGAACTAAGAACATTAGATATAAATCCATACAATAAAAATGGAATCTCAAAAGATGAAATGAAATTCATACACCTATTTATAATATACATGCTACTAAAAGAAGAAACGAACTATGAATACTACCAACAGGAAGGATTTAGAAACGAAGAAAAAGTAGCAGAGAAAGGATTATCAGATGAATTACAACTAAAATGTGATGGAAAAGATATATCACTAAAAAAATGGGCAAATGAAATACTACTTGATCTTATTGATATAAATGCACAACTAAATCTAGGATATGATGGGACAATTAAATACATCAAAGAAAAACTAGAAAATAAAAACAACACCTACAGCATGCAGTTAATTAATGATGTAAAAAATAAGGGCTTCATTAATATGCACATAGACAAAGCAGCAGAATATAAAAAACAAAGTATTACACAACTTAAACAAACATTAAATGAAAATCCTCAAGCTAAAATTTACTATGATGAGGCAATAGAATAAAAATAATCAAAAAAAAAAATAAGTTTTAACTGTTTATAAATTCAATATCTCATAAAAAAAACAAGATAAAATGTGGAAAAAAATGAAAATTCCACAATAAATAACTTCCTTCTCTTTTTTTATAAAATACTCATATATTAGAAATTAACATCACTATCCTTTAAAGGAAGCCATTTTTCATCTTTAGCAGATAATATAATTTCATCAATATCATCAATTGGCCAGTCAATACCAATTTCAGGATCGTTCCACATAATACCACCTTCATCATCAGCATCATAGAAGTCAGTACATTTATATGTGAACTCGGCAATATCAGATAATACTACAAATCCATGAGCAAAACCCTCAGGTATATAGAATTGTTTCTTATTTTCCTCAGAAAGTATTACACCCTCCCATTTACCATAGGTAGGAGAATCACTTCTTAAATCAACTGCAACATCAAATACTTCACCTTTAATTACACGTACAAGTTTTCCCTGAGGATGAGTGTGTTGGAAGTGAAGACCACGAAGAACACCTTTTTTTGAACGTGACTGATTATCTTGTACAAAGTCAAAGTCAAGACCAGCTTCTGCAAATTCCTTCTTCTGGTATGTTTCCATGAAATATCCACGTTCATCTCCAAATACAGTATTTTCTATTACATAAACACCTTCAATTGATGTTTCATTAAATTTAAATTTTCCCATACTATTCACTCCTAAAAAATATATTTTCTTATTAATTTTTCAATACTAAATTAATAATAGTTATATAATATTTACATATTAAAATTAATTAATAATAAATCAAATAAGATAAAAGGGGAAAATATAATTTATGAAGTTTTGTATGGTACTAGAATTCTTCACACCACATTATAATGGTGGAGGAGAAAGACGATATTATGAACTAACAAAAAGACTAGTTGAATGTGGACACCAAGTTGATGTATTGACAATGAGGGTAAAAGATGCACCAGATCATGAAACAATAAATGGTGTAAATATACACAGACTAGGACCTGTGATTGAAAATCCACCAATACGAAGTAAAAGTGATTTTATCAAATACTTTAAATGTGTAATAAGCTGGATACGAACACATAACTACTCAATAATTGATGCACAAGCCTACTCACCACTACTATCAGGACTAGTAGCAAGTAAAGTTACAAAAACACCAATAATTGCAACAATATATGATACAAGCTGCAATAGTCAAGATCAATGGATACAATTTTCACGCCTTGCATCAATTGCAGAAAAAACACTAACAAAACTACCATATGATAAGATCTTAACAATAAGTGATGCAACATACAACTCACTTGTTAATGATTTTGGAGTTAGTGAATCAAAACTTAAAATGCTCTACATAGGTGTTGACATAAAAGGAATAGATAAAGTAAAAGCAGAACCTAAAGGTGAAAATCACATACTCTTCGTTGGACGACTAGTTCCACACAAACATGTAGATCACCTACTTGAAGTTGTAAATAATATAAAAGATAAAATACCAGATATTAAACTCACAATTGTCGGAAAAGGTGTAGAAAAAGACAACCTGGTAGAATACATCAAAGAACATAATCTTGAAGATCATGTTGAATTTATGTGTGATCTTGAAAATGATGAACTAACATATCAGATGAAAATTGCAAATATGCTAGTGTTACCATCAACACGTGAAGGATTTGGAATGGTACTATCAGAAGCTAATGCATGCCACACACCAACAGTTGCATATGCATCAGGAGGAGTAGTTGAAGTAGTTGAAGATGGAGTAAGTGGATATCTAATAGAACCTGAAAATAAAGAACAACTACAAGAGAAAATCCTCTACATACTAAAAAATAAGGATGTAGAATGTGAACTATCACAAAAAGGACGCATGCATGTAGAAGCTAAATTTGACTGGGATTCTATTGTTAATGACTATATCAAACTAGCATATGAAATCATAAATAATAAGAAATAACTTAAGTAATATAAATATTAAAATAATAAATTAAAATAATTTTAACAAATAATAGGAGTATAATTATAATGGCAAAAGTTGTAGGAATTGTTGGAAGTCCAAGAAAAGATGGAAATACAGAATTTCTCGTACAAACAGCACTAGATAAAATACAAGAGAAAGGAATTGATGTAGAACTAATAAGACTTGCTGATAAAAAAATAGGATACTGCATAGGATGTGATGTGTGTAAAAAAACAAATAAATGTGCAATAGATGATGATATGCAAGAAATTACACAAAAAGTCAAAGATGCAGATGGACTAATAATGTCATCTCCTGTATATTTTGGTGACATGACAGGAATTGCAAAATCATTCATTGACAGACTACGACCACTAAGACCAATCCATGCATTTAAATACAAAGTATGTGGTGCAATATCAACAGGTGGATTTAGAAATGGTGGACAAGAATCAACAATTGCATCAATACATGACTTCTTCCTAATACAGGGTGGAATAATAGTAGGTGATGATATGCCAACAGGACACTATGGTGGAACAGGACATGATGACACATCAAAAGATGAAGTAGGAATTGTAACATCAATAAATCTTGCAAATCGTATGGTAGATGTAATTAAAAAACTATCTTAACCTCCCCTCTAAACTATTTTTTATATTTTTTTTGGAAAGTTAATATAAATAAAAAAAAGTAATTGTCATTATATTAATTCAATATAAAAATAAATCTAATTTTTTGAAAGAATTTAATTTGGAAAGTAAAATAAAATAATTAAAAAAAATAAAAAAAATGACAGGGTGGTGAATAGGGAATTTCATATAAAATTCCAAAGTCTATTCAAATATTTCAAGTGGAATTAACATATTACCAGTTAAGTATCTGCTATTTTCACCAAATACTACTGTGATGTTATGATTTCCAGCTTTTGTTTTATTAGTAGTAAGATCTACATTTAACAGACCATCATAGATGTAGGTATCTTTAAGTACTGTTGTACTATCAATTTTTATAGCAACTTTTGTTTTACCATAAACTGGTCTTCTTCTACATCTTTAATTGTCATATTAATTGTTGTATTTGATCCTTTGTGTGTTGTTATCTTATCTGCTGTCATGTTTCCAATAGCACTTTTATCTATATTGAAGTTATTTGTTATATCTGCTCTGTTATATTTTTTATCTGAATATACAGCTGTTATGTTATATTGTCCTGATCCAATAGATGATGGTAGTGTGTAGTTAAGATGTGCTTTTCCATCTTCTATAATATTTACTGTGATTGTTTGATTGTTTTCATCACGTAATGTTTTACCATTAATTTTAAAGCTTACAATTCCACTATCAACTGGTCTGCCATTATCTGTTACATTTACATCAACAATAAGGTCACCTGATGTTGTAGGTGTATTTGTTGAAATACTTACATTTGCATCACGTTTGTTAATTGTTAAGTTTATATTAAATTCTTGAGCATTGTATAATTTTCCTTCTCCAAGTTTTACTGTGATTTTATGGTTTCCAACTTTCTGTGTTTGTGTATCTAAAATGGCATAAAGTACTCCATTATTTATTGTTGTATTTGTGAGTGTTTTATCATTAAGTTTTATTACACCTTTAATTGTTCCTATGAGTTGTTCTCCATTTTCATCATATAATGTGATGTTAAGTACTGTTTGTGTTTTTGCTTTAATTGACATGTTTAAATCTTTTACATCAATGTAAAGTCCTTCAATGTCACATGGTGTGCTGTTTTCTACTTTATTGTATGTGTTTGATTCATATACAGCAGTTATATTGTAGTGTCCTTGTCCTATTTCTTGTGGTAGTGTGTAGTTTAGTTGTGCTTTGTTATCTTTAAGTTGAACTTTTATTGGATTTCCATCAATGTCACATATTACTTTATTGTTAATTTTAAATACAACATTTCCACCATTAATTGTCATGTTTTCATCATTTAATGTTATATTGATTGTGAGTGTGTTTAGTACTTTTGTGGTGTTTGTTTTAATTGTTAGTGTTGTATTACGTTTGTTAATTGTTAGTGTGTTTGTTATTTCTTTTGCATTGTATAATCCATTTTCTTTAATTTTAAATGTGATGTTATGATCACCTGGTAGTAGGTCTGTTGTTGGTATTATTGTATTTAAAACACCATTTGTTATGATTGTATTAAGTTGTGATTTTCCATCTATTATTACTTCTACAGGTATGCTGCCTTCAATTTGTTTTCCTGTCATGTCAACTATTGTTGTGTTAATTTTTACATCTTCACGTGCTTTAATTTCAGCTACTGGTATTAATATATCGTCTGCTATTGATGATTTTTCAACATTAAATATTCTTATTTTATTTACCAAGTTATAATTAACATCACTAAATTCAATTTCAACTATGTGTTTTCCTGCCATGATATCTGCTGGAAGTGTATAGTTAAGATTTGCTTTTGAATCTTTAACATCTGCTTCACTTATAATTTCTTCATCAATTTTAAGTGTAACTTTTCCATTATCTACAATAGAAACTCCATCAGTATCTTTAATTGTTACAGATATATCAAGTGATTCTGTAGTTTTTGGTGTGTTTGTTGTAAATTCAACTGTTACATTACGTTTTACTATTTTAAGTGTAGTTGTAAATATTTTTGCGTTGTAGTTATCTGATTCAGGTATTTTAAATTCAACATCATATATTCCTAGTGTAAGTGTATCTGTTGGTATTTCACCTTGAAGTTTTCCATCTATAATATTTGTGCTAAGTACTGTGTTTCCATTTATTACTACTTCAACAGGAACTGTTCCTACTAGTTGTTTTTCTACTTCATCATTGATTGTTACATCTACTGCTGTATTTCCAAATACTTTAGTATCAGGTAGTGTAATTGTTGTATCTTTAATGTCTCGTTTTATTATGTTAACTTTAGTTGTGAATGTTTTTGCGTTGTAGTTGTCTGATTCAGGTATTTTAAATTCAACATCATATGTACCTACTGTGAGTGTGTCTGTTGGTATTTCACCTTGAAGTTTTCCATCTATAATATTTGTGCTAAGTACTGTGTTTCCATTTACTACTACTTCAACAGGAACTGTTCCTACTAGTTGTTCTCCTACATCATCGTTAATTGTTACATTCACATCTGCATTTTTAAATACTTTAGTATCAGGTAGTGTAATTGTTGTATCTTCAATGTCACGTTTTATTATGTTAACTTTAGTTGTAAATGTTTTTGCGTTGTAGTTATCTGATTCAGGTATTCTGAATTCAACATCATATATTCCTACTGTGAGTGTGTCTGTTGGTATTTCACCTTGAAGTTTTCCATCTATAATATTTGTGCTAAGTAGTGAGTTTCCATTTATTACTACTTCAACTGGTATTGTTCCTACTAGTTGTTCTCCTACTTCATCATTGATTGTTACATCTACTGCTGTATTTTCAAATACTTTAGTATCAGGTAGTATGATTCTTTTATCTTCAATGTCTCGTTTTATTATGTTGAATTGTGTTTGTTTTTCTACTCCTGTTATTACTACTAGTTGATAGTTTCCTACTGGTAGTGTTGTTGTATCTATTTGTTGTGTTGTTTGTCCACCTGTTACTGTGATATTGTCATAGATTTTGTCTGCTATTTTAAATGCTACTGGTAGTTCATCTGTAAAGATTGTTCCATCAGCTTTTTTAAGTGTTACATCTACTGTTATTTTATCAAATACTTTGATGTCACTTATTGGTCGTATTTCTATTATATCTACTGCTTCTACATTGTTTATTAGTAGGTTTATATTACTATCTGGATATGATGTTAAGTATGTGTATTTTATTGTTTTATTTCCACTTGTTGTAAATGAGTAGTTGAAGCTTACTGTGTTTGTTGGTATATTTTTATTTGTATTGAATGTCTGGTTATCTACTGTTATTGTTATGTTTTCATTTTCACTTAGTGAATCTATTAGTATTGGTGAGCAGTATGTATTTTGTATATATGCTTTTGGTGTATCAATTATGTTGTTTAATACTACATTTTTAAGTGTAATATTATTATTTGAATAGATTGTATTGTTTTGACCAATTGTATTTAGTAGAGTTGAATTTTCTATTATTCAAGTTTCATCTTCATTATATATTACTCCACCAAGTCCATTACTATCTGGTGATGTTATATTGTTATCTGTGAAGTTTGAGTTGTTTATTGTTAAAGTTCCCCACCAACTATTATGGTTTACTCCACCATTTGCTGTTGCAGTGTTACTGTTGAAGTTTGAATTTATAATATTTAAATTTCCACCTCTATTATTGTTTACTCCACCATATGTTGCTTTGTTATCTGTGAAGTTTGAGTTGTTTATTGTTAAAATAGCACCATTACTGTTTACTCCCCCATATTCTGTTGCTTTGTTTTGTGTGAAGTTTGAGTTTTCTATTGTTATATTACCACCGTTATAGTTTACTCCACCATAATTACCTGCTGAGTTTTGTGTGAAGTTTGAGTTTTCTATTATTAAATTACCACCGTTATGATTTACTCCACCATCTGTTGCATTATTATTGTTGAAGTTTGAATTTTCTATTGTTATATTACCATTCTGGTTATAGTTTACTCCTCCTGATCCTGCATTGTTACTGTTGAAGTTTGAGTTTTCTATTGTTAAATTACCAGTGTTATAGTTTACTCCACCATTATTTCCATTGTTACTGTTGAAGTTTGAGTTTTCTATTTTCACTGTTCCATTGTTATTTATTACTGATCCTTCTTCTGATTGACAGTTGTTTATTGTTATATTTGCTAGATTTAATGTGTATCCTTCTGCTACTGTTATGAATTGGTATTGTTTTTGACCATCTAGTGTTATTTGGTTTCCATTGATTGTGAGTGTTTTTGTTGTTTTACTACCTTCCCAGTTTATTGTTTTTGTTATGTAGTAATTTCCTGGGTTGAGGTTTATTGTCTCTGATTGGTCATTTGAATTTGTTTTAATATCTTCTATTTTTTCATATAGTTCATCAAAGCTATTTACAGTTGATTCTTTTTTATTTTGTTTTGTTTTTTCTTTAGTACTTATCGTATTATTTTTTATATTGCTTTTTTTTATATTATTATCATTTATAGCTATATTTGCATCTGATTTTATAGTAGATATGCTATTGTCGTCACTTATTGTATTTTTTGTAGTATTTGTATCATCTGATGTATTTACTGCTGTTATAATTGTTATAAAAAATAGTAATATGAACATAATAGATAGTATCTTCTTGTTAGTATTTTTTTTCATTTTAAATTACTCTATTATATTTTTTCAGTAGATTAAGATCATTATTATATAAATGATCATTTAAGTAAGTATTGTTACCTACTAACAATTTTAATCTATAATTGTTGATCTATTTAAACTTTAAAAATATTTTATTTGTTTTAAAATTGATATTTTCAAGTTATTTTATAAAATAGGATGTAATAATTGTTATTTTTAAAATAATTTTTTTATTTTTTAGATTATTAATTAAATAATTTATAACTATTGTTATTTTTTTAAAAGAAATTATAATACATGTTATTTTTAAAAAAAAATATAACCACTGTTATTTTTCAAATAAGTTATAACAAATATTATTTCTTTAAATATTTTATTAAAAAATCATATTGAAAAAAAAGGGTGGGGGAATTATTTTCCAAAAGGAATTATTTTCCAAAATAAAATAAAAACTTATAGAAACTTAAATTATAACTTTTTTTTTAAAAGATAAATTTAATGTATCTTTTTTTAAAAATACCTTATTTTAAATCATTAAATATTATAGTTAGATTAATGTAAATATTATATTATACATTAAAAAAATCAGAAGTTAAACTAAAAAATAATTTAAAATTCACTAATAAATATGGGAATCTAGGAAAAATGAACAACAAAAACACCAAAGCACCAATACCTCCAAATACATACATAGTACTTTCATGTTACAATGAAGAGGAAACACTAGAGGATGTTGTAGAAGAACTTGTAAATCGTGGATTTAATGTAATAATAACAGATGATGGATCAAAAGATGACAGTCCCATCATATCAAAGAAACTAAAAAAGAAGTATCCAAAACAGGTAGACTACTACAGACACATAATAAATGTAGGACTTGGTGGAGCAATAAAAACAGGAATAAAAGCAGCACTAAGTAAGGGTGCAGACATCATAATTACATTTGATGCAGATGGACAACACAACCCTGATGATCTCTATAATATGTATCCACCACTGGCAAATGGTGAGGCTGATGTTGTAATTGCAGCACGAGACTTTGATGATATGCCAAATGGACGACGTTTTGGAAATACAGTGATGAACTATATAACATACATATTTCAGGGAAAGATGGTTAAAGATTCACAATCAGGACTCAGAGCATTTAGCCGTGATGCTGCTCAAAAACTTAATCTTAAATCACCACAATATGGAGTGTCCTCTGAGATAATTGGTGAAATTGAAAGAAATAATCTTAAATTAAAAGAAGTTCCAATGACAACAATATATGATAAAAGAACAATAGAAAAAGGTACAAATCTATTTGTTGGACTTAAAATTGTCTTTGAATTTCTCAATGAAATACTAAAATAATATAGGAGTGTGTATCGTAGTTGTTAGCATATCAATTAATCATTCCAATAATAGCAATTCTAATAATATATTGGGCAGTAAAAAAATTCAGAGATGAAAAGATAAGTCTAGGACTTGCACTTACAATCATAACATTTGTAGCTTTAATGTTTATTGCAAGTACATTTCCACAGATAAGTATAATTCTTGCAAAAATAACAGGACTTGGACGTGGACTTGATGCATTATATATTATAGCAATACTTATTCTTATGTTTTTAATATTCAAGTTATATAATATGATAGAAGATCAAAAACGTCGTATTAATGAACTTATAAGTCAACTTGCAATATATAATCATGATGACAATGAAGATGATGAATAGAATTTTCACATCATCTAAAATAATCACCACCCACTTATTTAATTTTTTAAACATTTTTCTTTTTTTTTAATATAATAATAAGATGATAAATTAGGGGTAAAATACAATCTAGGTTGATATTTTTCATGTATTTAAAATTAAAATTAATATACTAAAAAGTACATAGATTATATAAGATATAATAATAAAACTTTTTTATTAAATAATCATAATTAAATTAATCAAATAACACCATATATGAGGAGGAGTTAAGTACATGTTTCCAAGAGGCGGAATCAATCCAAAACAATTAAAACAAATGGAAAGAACCATGAAAAAAATGGGAATGGATATGAAAGATATCAACGATGTAGAAGAAGTTGTAATAGTTCTAAAAGATAAAGAACTAGTCATCAAAAACCCAGAAGTAAGTAAAATGAATGCAATGGGACAAGAAACATACCAAGTTGTAGGTGAAGCTCAAGAAAGAATTAAAGGAAGTACATCAGAACCTACAAGTGTAGAAATTGACGATGATGACATAGAACTTGTAGCATCACAAACAGGAAAAACTAGAAAAGAAGCACAACAAGCACTAGAAGAAGTAAATGGTGACCTTGCAGAAGCTATCATGAAACTATCCTAGAATAGTATAAATTAAACTTCAAAAGTTTTTTCTTTTTTAAACTATTTTTTTAAATAAGTGGATTATGGCAGGAATTAAATTCTCCATTTAATCCACCTATTTGTAATTTTAAAGTTAAAAAACAAGATATAGTAAATTGAATTTAAAATAAATATAAAAAAAGTAATTATATAATAAAAATCAAATAAGATATATACTCTAAAAATATTAGATGAATATATAAAAAAAATTAAAATTATAGAACTTACTTGAATAACAAACATAGGTGATCTTTTGAAAATTATTGTTGATGGGTCAAATGTAGCATATTATGGACAAAAACCCAATGAAGAAACAGGGAAAATAACCCCGAGTTTAAAAACTCTAAAAGTTGCAATAAAAACTCTGAAAAAACTAGGTCATGAACCATTAGTCCTAGCAGATGCACCTTTACGACATGAAATTGATGATAAAGATGGCTTTAATGAAATGATCCAAAATGAGGAAGTATTCCCAGTTCCAGCTGGTACAATTGCTGATCATTACATATTAAACCTTGCATATGAGGAAAATGCAAAAATATTATCAAACGACTTTTTTAGGGACTACCAGGATGAATTCCAAGATATAAATAGTAGAAGATTACCATATCGTGTAAAAGATGGACGTTTCCAGATAGGAAAACCATCACCACCTAAAAAAGTTAAAAACTTACTACAGAAAATATGTTCAAAAGCATTAAATGACTTTGAAAGCAGAGGATTTGATGTATATAAGTCTAAGAAGAATATTAAATTCTCAGGACTTGCAGTAGCACAAGAGGCAATTTCACGAGTAAATAATGAAGAGGAAAATGCAATAGATACAAAGCTTGAAAACATGTTTATGAAAATACCAATCCTTAATAAGATTGTAAGCTTTGTAGATGAAGATATAGAAGATTCAGACTTCCTAATATTTGTACTTGTAAATCCTAAAGACTACAAAGAAGCAGTGAGAAATGCAGGAACAATAGCAGTAACAGTAAAAAATAAGCTTGGACTTGATCATTCACCACTTGTTGCTGTGAGAAATGATCTATTTACAAAGCCAGGATCATTTGAATTAAACTTAATATATTCAGATGAAGTACTAGAGGAATCTCCATACAATCTTGACATTATAATAAATGACTCAGACTACTCATTTATAAAACATAACTCAAGAAACATAGCAAGTACACTAGCAGGAAGACTAGGTACATGGAAATTCCCAATTGTATCTGTAAAACCAAGTATGTTAATGGAAAAACCTGGACAATTTGAAACTTCCATAGAAAGAGGAGGTAAAAGATAAATGGTTTTTGATAAACTCCTAAAAACCCTTTATTCACACCTTTTACACAGACGAGTTTTAAGTATTGGAACAAACTATTATGCAACAAATGATCTAGAAAAAGAATATGTATCATTAATAAATCTTACAAAAACAATGCTCATAGAAATACAGCCTGCTGTAATAAACAGTAAAAGTATTTTTGAAAATCTTGAACGAGAACTAGATCAACGTGACATACCACTAAATCGTAAATTTATAGAAATAAAACCAGCAGACAACACAGTAAATGAATACGCCCTACTAAGTAATATTATCATGGGAAGTGACAGATACCTCTACATAGAAATATTTAAAATGTCACCACTTATTGATATCTTCACACAGATGGTAGAAGAAGCAGGTGGAGAAATTGTTGAAAAAAGCAGAACAGAACTAGTATCTCACATGCCATCAAAAAAGGAAAGTATAAGAATAGCAATACAAATGATAACACTTGGTATGAAAAAAGGTGTAAATGTACGTGGAGCTGTAGGAATGACAGGTGCAGCATCAATTGAGCGTGCAATAGAAATGAATGCTGTAATTCATGAAACATCAGGTGTAGGATTTACAAAACTTGGTGGAGAATATGGTGTAATATTTGAAGATGTACCAACAAATGAAAAAGTTGACCTTAAACCTGTAGCTGCTGATAACTTCATGTACATCGATGCAAAAGATTCAACAGGATTTCTTGAAAGAAATGGTAAAGATAAACTTATAGAAATCATGAATGACATCAACGCTTACATTGCAAATGAAAGTGAAGGAAAAATAGAGGGATATCGTGTAGGTGGAGATGATCTAATAATCAACTTCCCTAACAAGTCAATAGCACTAAAAACAGGACTAGACTGTGCATGGTTTGCAATGAATAATGGACTAAATCTACGTGTAGGAATAGGAAACAGTCGACGTGAAGCAGGAGAAAATGCACACCTAACAGATGACATAAAAATACGTGATGATACAGCATCAATAGTATTTGACCTTGCAAATGGAAAATATGCATACTACATACCAACAGAATTTACAAGAACAACAATAGACTACTCAACAAACAACACAACAACACTAGCAATAGTATTCATATTCATATTCCTAGCAACACTAGTTGGATGGAACAGTGGAAATCCATGGCTAGGTGTAATAGCAACAATAATTGCATTAATAGCAATAGTAGTAAAAGACTAAAAAATTGGGGGGATAAAAAATAAGCTCAGAGTTAAACTCAAAGATGATGCTCGTAGTAATCGTGGCAATTGCAGGAATGATCTGTGGATCAGCAGGAGCTACAGTAATACACTTTGACATACCCACAATTGACATGTTCGCAGGAGATAATAATACAACAAACAACACAACCATAAATGAAACAAACAACACCACAATAAACGAAACAAACAACACAACCACGACAACAACATATCAGCCAAAGAAAACATACAACAATAGTAGTAGCAGTAGTAGTGGCAGTAATTATAGACCTAAAACA
>NZ_JALEKL010000003.1 GCF_022768985.1 Methanosphaera sp.
TTTTTTTTTATATTATTATTTTTTTTTAAGGCTACTTTTTTTTAATAAAGTCTATAAATTTAAAACTATAAATTAACATATAATATAGTAGAATTTTTATAATTTAATTTTTGATTAGGAATTAAATTATGTGATTTATAAGCTATAAAATTAGAAAATAAATAATATCATTTTTTTATTTTAATTATTTATTTGGAGGTTAATTACTTGTCTGATAAAAAATCTAAATTAGCAGCAGGTAGTATTATTAATCTACTGGGCTCTATTATTCTTAGATTGGGTGGATTTATTTATAGATTTATATTAAGTAGACTTTTAACAACGACAGGTTATGGTATTGTTGGTTTAACATTACCTTTCCAGAATGCATTAATTACAGGTGCAAGTGGTGGTGTTCCACCGGCTATTGCAAAGTATGTTGCACAGTATAATGCTATTGATGAAAAGCAGATGGTGCATCAGATTATTGTCACATCAGTTAAGCTGATGATTTTCATGGCATTTATTGCATCAACTATTATGTTTATAATATCAGAACCTGTGGCAATTGGTATGTGGCATAAACCTGAAGTTTTAATGCCTCTTCGTATTGTATCTCTTATTGTTCCATTTAGTGTTCTAGCCGGGGCAATTCGTGGAGTTTTCCAGGGATTTTATAATATGAAGGATTTATTTTACAGTAAATTTTTAGAACAGATTTTCACATTAATATTTGCTGTAGGTTTAGTACTTCTTGGCTGGTATGCATCAGGTGCAGTACTTGGTACAGCTCTTGGATTTTTAATGTCACTTATTGGTTCATATTATCTTTACTGTCATGATATTCGTGATAAGTATATTGTTGGTGATTTTGAAAAGATACCTGTTAGGGAAGAATTAAAGATTCTTTTTCAGATATTTAAATTTGCAGTTCCTGTTGTTATAACTGGTATTGCTGAGATATTTATCTATGATACTGGTACATTTTTCATTGGTATGTTTATGCCTACTATGTTTGCAGGATTTTATACTAATGCTAGTGCTCTTTCAAGAATTCCTTTAATGCTTTCTAATGCTGTATCTACATCTGTTCTTCCAGCAACTAGTGAAGCTGATAGTCTTCAAGATAAGAAGTTACTTGAACTTTATATTCATCAATCATTTAGATATACTACACTTACAACACTTCCAATGTCTGCAATTATCATGGTATTTGCAACTCCAATTATTTCATTGTTCTTTGGAGCAGAATATGCACCGGGAGCTGATGCTCTTTGGATCTTAGTTGGTGGAATGTTCTTCTTTTCACTATACTTAATTACAAGTAGTATGTGTCAAGGTCTTGGAAAACCACAGGCTCCAATGTATGCTTTAATTATTGGTTCAATTATTAATATTGTTGGAAGTTATCTTTTAATACCTATTTATGGTATTTCTGGTGCTGCATTTGCAACTACTATTGCAACATTTGTATTAATGGCATCTCTTATTGCTAGATTAACACAGATTTCTGGAATTCATATTCCATATTTAGATATTGCAAAGCTTGTTGTTGCATCTGTGGTTATGGTTGGTGTTTTAAAATTGTTCCCTGCAAACTTAATTGGAATGATTTTCGGATCAATCATAGGACTTGTAGTATATTTCATATTAGTTCTTGCATTTAAAGCAGTTAAACGTGATGACCTTGGATTTATTGATGAAATTGTAAGTAAATCAGGTCCACTTAGAAAGTTCATAGAACCTGTAGCTGACATTATATATGATCATGCACAATAGGTGTAAAAAAAACTATAAATTTTTAACCTCCCCCCAATATTTTATTTTTTTTTATTTTATTTTTTCATAAATATTCTATTGTTTATAATTACACTTTCTTTTTTACTAAAAATATCTTTATATAACAAATAACATAACTAATAATTAGAAAGTATTTATTTAACAATAATAGTGGGTTTGTTAGATAAATTTTAGATAAAATTATTAAAAGGATTGTTTTTTTTATGGCTAATGAAGTTGAAAGATTAGAAAAGAGAATGGTTGAACTTAACAATGACTTACAAAATAAGAAAACAAATCCAGATTTTGCATTTGAAAATATAAAATCTGTTGATATGTTACTTAAAATTATCATAAACTTAAATAAATATGATGATGTAGAAGATGGAATATACCTATATATTGATGATAGTGGTATAATTAATGCTGAATACTTCATTAAAGAAGATGGTGAAGTTACAATTGTAAGTTTTAATGAAGAACAACTTGCTTTAGTAGTAGAATTATACAGTGATGTATTTGCTGTAAATGTAGAATAAGTTTATTTACTTACTCTACAATACTTACTTTTTTTTATAAAATAATAATAAGATTTTTAAACTTTAAAACTATTTTTTCCTATTTTTATCCTTAAATTATATATAAATTAATTTCTTAAATTTTATATTGTAAAAGAAATTATTATAGAGATGAATTTTAATATGTCAATAACATTAGATGAAGTAAAAAGACGAGAAAAAGGACTTAGTATTATAAATGATAAAATAAAAAATGATGGTATTGATAGTTTAATTGATCTAACAGGACTTGCTGGTGGATTTGATTTAGAAGCAGAAGATATATCATTACTTGAAACATATGCAGGACCTGCAGTATTTGATGCAAAAATTCAGGAACTTGGACGTCAACATCTTGGTGGAGAAAAAATCTTACCTGTAAATCGTACAACAAGTGGTATTGTTGCAACTATTATTGCACTTGTTAAACCTTCCACAAAAATTGTACATTTTCTTGCAAAAAAACCTGCACATCCATCAATTCCTCGTACAGCAGAACTTGTAGGTGCTGATTATGAAGAATTTACAAATGTTGATGATGTTGTAGTTGATGAAAATACATCACTTGTAGTTATTACTGGTACTACAATGGATTTAGAAGTAATTGATGTTGAAGATTTTAAAGCTGTAATTGCTAAAGCTAAAGAATTTGATGTACCTGTATTTGTTGATGATGCATCTGGTGCAAGAATTCGTTGTGCTGTATATGATCAGCCTAGAGCTATTGATCTTGGTGCTGATTTATCTGTAACAAGTACTGATAAGCTTATGGAAGGTCCTCGTGGTGGACTTATGGCTGGAAGTGAAAAACTTATTGATGAAATAAAACTTGTTGTTAATCAGTATGGTCTTGAAGCTCAAGCTCCTCTTGTTGTTGCTATGATTAAAGGTATTGAAAAATATTCACCTGATCGTATTCGTGAAGCTTTCAAACAAAAAGATGAACTTAATGAAATGCTTATTTCTAGAAATTTAAATCCTCTTAAAACACCTACAGGTTTCATGTTTAAAGAAGATGAAATTAAAGCTGAACTTGAAAAAAGAGGTGCAACAGTGGATGTTGATGCTGATGTTATTGCATCTGTATATTCAATGATTCTTCTTGAAAATTATAACATTATTACTATTCCATCTGTTGGAATGCCTGGTGCTTCTAAAACTGTACGTATTGACTGGTCTGCTAAAGATTCAGATAAGTTAACTATGGATGAAATGGTTAATGCTATTGATGATACATTTAACAGGACTGTTAGTGTTATTGCTGATGGTAAAATTTTAGATGTATTATACTAAGGTATTTGTAATGAAATCTAAAATTCACCACCCATACTTTTCTATTTTTTTATTTTTTTTATCAGATAATTTCCTACTATGATATTAACTATGTTAATTTTTAATTCTATCTTTAATTAAAAGAGGCATATTTAGTAATTGTTTTATAAAATAAGTGGTTTTTTATTAATTTAGATGAAATACTATGAAAATTATATTTATTTAAATTTATGATGTATACCAAAAAAAGTTAAAAAAAGAAGAATAAGAGGGGGTGATGTAAAAATATTGTATGTTTATATTATTTCAACTACACCAGATGAGATCTTGATAAGTTTTCCATCATCATCTTCAACAATTAAAAGTCCTTTATTTGTAATACCTACAGCATCACCATATGTAACTTTTCCATTTTTATATACTTTTACTCTGTTACCTGTAGTTGATGATAATCTTCTCCATTCAGCAATGATATATTTAAAGTTTCCTTTGTTAAATTCCTTGTATAATTCTTCAAATACTCCAAGGAATGTTCTGAGAATATCTGCTCTGTTAATTCTTTTATCAATTTCTTTTTTAATTGTTGTTGCAACTTCTTTAAGATCATCAGGTATGTCTTCTTCTTTTATGTTTGCATCTATTCCAATACCAACAAGTACTGCTTCAAGTTCATTTGTTTCATAGTTTGTAACAGCTTCAGTTAGAATTCCTGAAATCTTTTTATCACCAATTAATATATCATTAGGCCATTTAATTCCTGCATTAATACCAAATTTATCATGTAATGTTTTTGCAATTGCTACACCTGTTACAATTGTAAGTTTTGATGCTTCCTGTAGTGCAACTTTAGGTCTGAGTATAAGTGTCATGTATATACCACCTTCTGGTGATACCCAATCATCATACTTACGTGTACGACCTGCTGTTTGGCTTCCTGCAATAATTACAGAACCTTCTTTTGCACCATCTTCTACAAATTTCTTAGCTGTGTCATTTGTTGATTCAAGTGTGTCATAGAAGTGAATACTGTTTCCCATCATCTCAGTTTTAAGTCCTCGTGCAACTTCATATGCATCAAGTATATCTGGTACATCTTTAAGTTTGTAACCTTTATCTAAATCATATAATATGTCATATCCAACATCTTTAAGATTCAATATGTGATCTTTTAATTTTTCATGTGTTATATCTAATTTTTCTAGTAATTCTTCTTCTGTAACATATGAATCTTCAATATTTTTTAATATTTTTTTTCTTATCATTTCAATAACCCTTGAATATATTCTTACAAATTCAAAAAAATATATTTATTATACATATATTTTCTTTTTTTTAGGATGATGAACTAAACCTATTATTTAAAAATAAAAATAGGATAGTATATTATATTATTGTTATGTATTTTTTTAATATAATAATTTCCCAAATAATTACAATGTAGAATAATTTAAATTTAAAAATACATCACATTTAAATTAATTTAGTGTTATTTTTTAGTAAGATAAATGTAATGTCTATTTTTTAGTAAAATAGGGGATATTTTTTTTATTAATTTATAAGTAAATTGTATTTATTAAATAAATCATATATAGTATATAGTTTAATATAATGTATGGATAAAGAATTTATTTTACTAAATTCACATATTATATTTCTTAGGATTTATATAATGAAGTAAAAAAAATATTTTATAAAAAAATTCATTATATAACATTAACAAATTGAAGGGAGAAGAAATTCATGTTTGATAAAGTATTAATTGCAAATCGTGGAGAAATTGCTATACGTGTAATGCGAGCATGTAAAGAGTTAGATGTTAATACTGTAGCAATCCACTCAGATGAAGATGAAAAAGCATTATTTACAAAATTTGCAGATGAAGCAGTACCACTTAATTCATCAATTCTTGCAAAATCATATCTTGATGTTGAAAAAATTATTAACATCGCAGTAGATACAGGTGCTGATGCTATACATCCAGGTTATGGATTCTTATCTGAAAATCCAACACTTGGTGAATTATGTGATGAAAATGGTATTACACTCATTGGTCCAAGAAAAAATGCAATTGAAGCAATGGGAGATAAAATTACATCAAAACAATTAATGAATAAAATTGGTGTACCTACAGTTCCTGGAGATAAGGAAGGAATTGAAGATGTTGATGTTGCAAAAAGCAGAGCAAGAGAAATTGGATATCCTGTAATTATCAAATCCTCAGCTGGTGGTGGAGGAATTGGTATGAGAGTAGTTTATGAAGAAGATGAACTTGTTCGTGCAATTGAATCAACTCAGAATCTTGCAAAAACTACCTTTGGTGATGGAACAGTATATCTTGAAAAATATATTGAAAAACCAAGACACATAGAATTCCAGGTTCTTGCTGATAATTATGGAAATACAATACATGTATGTGATCGTGAATGTTCAATTCAAAGAAGACATCAAAAACTTATAGAAGAAGCACCATCTCCTATTATGACTGAAGAATTAAGAGAACGTATGGGAGAATCTGCAATTAAAGCAGCAAAAAGTGTAGATTATAACAGTGCTGGTACTGTTGAATTTATGTATTCAAATGGTGAATATTATTTCCTTGAAATGAACACAAGAATTCAGGTAGAACATCCAATTACAGAGGCAATTACTGGTGTAGATCTTGTAAAACAACAGATTAAAGTTGCATCTGGTGAAAAATTAGAATATACACAGGATGATATTAATATAAATGGTCATGCTATTGAATGTCGTATCAATGCTGAAGATCCACTTAATGATTTCATACCAACACCTGGTAAAATCTTAGGTTACAGATCACCTGGTGGTATTGGTGTACGTATGGATAGTGGTGTTTATAATGGTTATACTATTCCATCAATTTATGATTCTATGATTGCAAAACTTATTGTTCATGCAAGAAATAGGGATGAAGCTATTGCTCGTATGCAACGTGCTCTTAATGAATTTATTGTTGTTGGTGTAAAAACTACAATTCCATTCCATAAGGCTTTAATGAAAAATGAAAACTTCAGAAAAGCAAATCTTGATACAAGTTTCATTGAAGAAAACCAGATGGACTTAAGAACTGCTATTGAACAGGTAGTAGTTGAAGATGAAGAAAAAATTAATCAGTATAAATCTACATTCCTTCCTAATAAGAAGATTGCAGCAATTTCAACTGGTGTTGCAAGTTACATGACAAGAATAATGGAAGAACAGGAAAAAGCTAAAAAATAGTTTTATGAATTTTCCCTTCTTTTATTTTATTTTTTTAAATTATTAAGTCTTATTTTATTTATGAATCAATTTGGTTTTATTTTTTTTAGAAATAGGATAATTTAAGCAATATTTTTCACATTTTAAGAATTAATTTAATTATTTTTATTAAAAATAATTGATTTTACTCATTTTTTTTAGATTTATTATAGGTAAGTTTATATATAGTATAAAAACAATATATAATATAGTATTCCAAATGATACTATCTTTCCTTAAAATTTTAATATGTTTTAAAACATAAGAATCTTTATGGAGAAAATTTCAATATTCGTACCAAATAGTTATTTGGCCGAATCAAAAGATTCGAAAATTAGAACATATAAAGTTGGATTATTGGGAAGATATGCTGCTCTATATAGGGCTAATAACATAGTTATTTACAATGATAATTCAGACGGAGGTAGTAGAGATGATGCTCTCTATATGAAAACTATCCTAGAATACATGGATACACCTCAATACTTGCGTAAACAAGTATTTCCGATTACACCGGAGCTGAAGAATGTAGGAATACTTCCACCACTTAGAACACCTCATCATCCATTAACAGTTGATGCTGAAGTTGGACAATACAGACAAGGTCTTACACTTAAACGTGTCCGTAAAGGAACTGTTGTAGATATTGGTCTGGAAAGAACAGCTTTATGTAAGGAAAAACTAAGTGTTAATAAAGTACATAGTTTTCGTATAGTAAAACTAGGTAAAGAAATTTTAGTAGAACCTGATGAACCTGATAGCGTTTATTGGGGATATAAGACGATTACTAGTGACAGTAACCTCTATGACAGCATAACCATGATGGAACCTGACTTAGTTATTGGTACATCAAAATATGCTCCTAACATTAATTCTATTCTTAATGAGGTTCAAGACAGTATTAAACAAGCATCTCATGTAGCTATTTTATTTGGAGGTCCATACTCTGGAATAAACAGCTTAATAAATGAGCGAAAGTTAGATTTTGAAATAAACACACTTCCTTGTCAAGGTACTGAAACAGTAAGAACCGAGGAAGCTTTAATTAGTACATTATCAATTCTAAATATTCTTAATCAGGATTAGCTTAGCTGATCGTTGTATTTTATTACATAAACATGTAAATAACAAAAATTAAAATTAAAATTTATTAAATATAGGAGAAACATAACATGACTAGACATCACCAACCAAGAAAAGGATCGGTTGCATTCAGTCCACGTAAGAGAGTGGCTAAAGAAACACCTAGCGTAAGTACTTGGCCAGAATCTGACGAGGCAGGATTGCTTGGATTCGCAGGATATAAAGTGGGTATGACCCATGTAACGGCTCTGGATTCTAGAAAAGGTTCTCCAACAGAAAACATGGAACTTTCCGTTCCTGTTACAATATTAGAGGCACCACCTTTAGTAGTGTTGGGAATTAGAGCTTACACAAAAACAACATACGGTTTAAAAACATTAACCGATGTACTTGCAAACGATAATTTAGACGATGAATTATCAAGAAAAATTTCAATTCCAAAATTTGAAGATGTAGAATCTAAAATTGAGGATTTAAAAAGTAGAATAGATGAAATCGCTGATATAAGAGTTCTAGTTCACACAAAACCAAAACTCACCAGTGTGCCTAAGAAAAAACCAGAAGTACTTGAATTCGGTGTAGGTGGAAAATCAGTTGCAGAAAAACTCGACTATGCAATAAGTATGCTTGGACAAGAAATCAATGCTCAAGACGTATTTGAAGCAGGAGAATTTACAGATGCAATAGCAACCACCAAAGGTAAAGGAGTTCAAGGACCTGTAAAAAGATTCGGTGTAAGAATCCAATATGGTAAAGCAGCACGTAGTGGTATTGAAAGACACGTTGGTTCAATAGGACCATGGACACCTAACAGAACAATGTGGACCGTTGCTATGCAAGGTCAAATGGGTTACCATAAAAGAACAGAATATAACAAAAAACTCCTAAAAATAGGAGATGAATCTGAGGTTGATTTAATAAACCCAGATGGTGGATTTGTAAAATATGGATTTGTTAAAAACAATTACATAATGGTTAAAGGTTCACTTCCTGGACCATCAAAAAGATTAGTTGTTTTAAGAAAAGGAGTAAGAAACGCAAGTAAAGATGCAACAGCTCCAGAAATATCTTACATAAGCACAACTTCAAAACAGGGAGTCTAAATATAAAGAGTGATTATTATGGCAAAAGTTAACGTTTATTCATTAAAAGGCGAAGTCACTGACGAAATTGAACTCCCAGAAATATTCGAAGAAGCATACAGACCTGATGTTATTAAAAGAGCTGTAATTTCTTCACAAACTGCTAGAATTCAGCCATGGGGAGCAAACCCAATGGCAGGTAAAAGAACTACAGCAGAGTCTTTTGGTTCTGGTAGAGGAGTTGCAATGGTACCTCGTGTAAAAGGTTCATCAAAAGCAGGATTTGTACCACAAGCAATTGGTGGTAGAAAAGCTCACCCTCCACGAGTAAATACAATTTATCATGAAAAAGTAAACAAAAAAGAAAGAGTATTAGCAATTAGATCAGCAATTGCAGCAACAGCTGATAAAGATTTAGTAGCTGAAAGAGGTCACAAAGTAGAAGATCTTGAACAAGTACCTTTCATTGTTGATGATGAATTAGAAACCATTAAAACAGCTAAAGAAACCAGAGAAATCTTCAAAGATCTTGGTATCATGGACGATATCTTAAGAGCTAAAAAAGGAAGAAAAATCAAATCTGGTAAAGGAAAACTAAGAGGAAGAAAATACAGAACACCTAAAGGACCTCTAGTAGTTGTTGGTAACGACCGCGGAATTAAACTCGGAGCAAGAAACCATGCTGGAGTAGAAGTTGTTGAAGTAGAAAACATCAACGCTGAATTACTTGCACCAGGAACACACGCAGGAAGATTAACAATTTACACAAAATCTGCTATAGAAAAACTTGCAGATTTATTCCAACAAAATAGGAGTTAGTTATTATGGATCCATATTCAGTAATAATCAAACCACGATTATCAGAAAAAACAATGAATCAAATTTATGATGAAAATAAAATTACATTTGTTGTTCGTAAATCTGCTAATAAAAGAGTAATCAAAACTGCATTCGAAGAATTATACGAAGCAAAAGTTACAAAAGTAAATACTCATATTACTCCTAGAGGAGAAAAAGTAGCTACTATTGAATTAGATTCATCTGAAACAGCTGAAGATATAGCTTTAAGTTTAGGTATATTCTAAGGTAGATATTAACATAGGAGGAATGATTATGGGAAAAAGATTGATTATTCAAAGAAGAGGTAGAGGAACTCCAACATATCGTAGTTCATCACACAGATTCAGAGGAAAAGTAGCATACCGTTCATACGATAAACTTGAAAAAGAAGGATGTTTAAAAGGTATAGTTACAGATATTATTCACGATCCTGGAAGATCAGCACCTGTTGCAGTAGTTAAATTCGAAAATGGTGAAGAAAAATTAGTTCTTGCACCAGAAAGTATTGCAATAGATGAAGAAATTGTATGTGGTGTAACAGCACCAGTAGAACCAGGAAACACATTACCATTAAGTGAAATTCCAGAAGGAACACCAGTTTTCAACATAGAAAACAACCCTGGAGACGGTGGAAAATTCGTTAGATCATCTGGAACATATGCTTCATTAATTACACACGATGTTGGTAAAACAATGATTGAATTACCATCAGGTGAATTAAAAGCATTCAATCCTAGAAGCAGAGCAACCGTTGGTGTAGTTGCAGGTGGAGGAAGAAAAGATAAACCATTCCTCAAAGCTGGTAACAGATACCACGCACTCAAAGCTAAAGGTAAGAAAATGATGACTGTAAGAGGAGTTGCAATGAACGCTGTAGATCACCCACACGGTGGAGGTAACAGACAACATCCAGGAAGACCTACTACTATCTCAAGACACGCACCTGCAGGTAGAAAAGTTGGTTCCATAGCAGCTAAACGTACAGGTAAAAGACGATAGAAAGGAGGCACTTAATTGGCTCGTAAGATATTTAAATTTAGAGGATTTACTCTTGAAGAGCTTCAAGAAAAGTCACTTGATGAAATTATAGAATTATTACCATCAAGACAAAGAAGATCTCTTAAAAGAGGATTTTTACCAAGACAACAAAAAGTTCTTGATAAAATAGAAAAAGTTAAAAACATGAAAAATGAAGATGGAAGACCAATAGTTATCAAAACACATTGTCGTGATATGATCGTACTTCCAAACATGGTAGGATTAACATTCGGTATTTACAACGGACGCGAATTTGTAGAAGTTACAATTAAACCAGAAATGATCGGATGCTACTTTGGTGAATTTGCACAAACACGTGGAAGAGTACAACACGGTGACCCAGGTATGGGAGCTACAAGATCTTCAATGTTCGTACCACTTAAATAGAGGAGATTGTTATTTATGGCTAAGAAAAACACATATTCATATCAAGCAAAAGCTGATGAAAAAATTGCAAAAGCTTCAGGTCACAATCTTAAAATATCTCCAAAACACTCAGTGGAAATATGTAGATCTATTCGTAACATGTACTTAGAAGATGCTAAAGCATTCTTAGAAGATGTAATTGCTAAAAAAGCAGTTGTACCTTTCAAAAGACACAACAAAAAAGTTGGTCACAGATCAGACTTAAAAGGATGGCCTTCAGGAAGATACCCTGTTAAAGCAGCAGCAGCTATCTTAAAAGTTTTAGAAAATGCAGAAGCTAATGCAGAAAACATGGAATTAGATGTAGAAAACTTAAAATTAGTTCATGCATCTGCAAACAGAGGAGTAATCATAAGAGGTTGGACTCCAAGAGCATTTGGAAGAGCAAGCCCTTCAAATACACCTACTACTCACATTCAAATCGTATTAGGGGAGGCATAAGTACACATGATTGAAAAAGATTTCGTTAAAGAAGGACTAAAAAGAACACGAATAGATGAATATCTTGAAGAAAAACTCGAAAGAGCAGGTTACGGTGGAATGGATATTCAAGTAACACCTGTAGGAACTATGGTTATTGTTTATGCTGAAAAACCTGGTATGGTTATCGGTAGAGGTGGAAAAACTGTAAGATCAATTACAAAAACACTTAAAAACAATTTCGACCTAGAAAACCCACAAGTTGAAGTTAAAGAAGTAGAAGTTCCTGAATTAAATCCTAGAATTATGGCTCACAAAATCGTTGCAATGCTTCAAAGAGGTATGCAATTCAGAAGAGTAGCATATTCAATTATTAGAAGAATTATGTCTGCTGGAGCTCAAGGGGTAGAAGTAACAATTTCTGGAAAAATCAGAGGTTCAAGATCAGCATGTGCTAAATTCAATGATGGATACATCAAAAAATGTGGAGAACCTTCAATTAAACACGTAAAAGAAGGATTTGCTACAGTACAATTAAAACCTGGTGTTCTTGGAATTTATGTAAGAATCATGCCACCTGAAGTAATTTTACCTGATAATATACAAATCAGTGAACCTGAAGAAGTTGAAGAAGCAGCAGTTGAAGCACCTGTAGAAGCTGCAGAAGCTGAAGAAACAATTCAAGAAGAAATCACTGGTGAAGATATTTTAGAAGAACTTGCAGAAGAATCTGAAGTTGAAGAAATTACTGAAGAAGATATCGAAACAGTAGAAGAATAAGGGGATATTACTAATGGTTATTTTAAGAAGTAAAGAGTTAAGAGATTTAAGCGCTGATGAACTTCAGGCTAAATTAAACGAACTTCATGCTGAATACGATACCTTAATTGGTAAAGCATCAGTTTCTGGAGTAGATAATCCTGGTAAAATTAGAGAAACCAGAAGAACTATTGCCCGTGTTCTTACTATAATGAATGAAAACAAACAACAGGGAGAATAAGCTAGAGATGAAAATCTGTGAAATATGCGGTCTTCCAGAAGATCTATGTGTCTGTGAAGAAATAGCACGTGAAGTTCAGAAAGTTAAAGTATATACTGTACGTCGTCGATTTGGTAAACTTATGACTATAGTTGAAGGTATTGATGAACATGATATAGATATACGTGAGTTAACAAAAACTCTTAAATCTAAATGTGCTTGTGGAGGTACTTCCAAAAAAGGTCAAATTGAACTTCAAGGAGACCATAAACGTAAAGTTAAAGAAGTACTTGCAGGAATGGGATTTTCCTCAGATACTATAGAAATAAAATAGATAGATTATCTATTTAATGAGAAGATTAAAAATAATAATTTCAATAAAAAGAGGAATTTTTTTATTTAATTATTTTTATTGAAACAGGGGAATTAAATTAAATAAGATGTGTAGTTTATGATAACTCCACAAAATGTATTCCGACATGAACTTATAGGTTTGACTGTTGAAGTTACAGACAGTAACCATAAGCAAAACATAGGAATTAAAGGGAAAATTATTGATGAAACTCGTAATACAATCGTTGTAGATACGGGTAGCCAGGAGAAACAACTTATTAAGGATACGGTAGTATTTACATTATACTTACCTGAAAATAAGAAGGTTTCTGTTGATGGAAAATATATAGTAGCCCGCCCTGAAGACCGGATAAAGAAGAAATTTAAGAAAATTAGGTGAAAATATGGTAGGCATTAACGTAGAGCAACCAGAAAAAGAATGTCAAGATCCTAACTGTCCATTTCACGGTGAACTCTCTGTAAGAGGTCAAGTTATAGAAGGAACAGTTACTAGTGACAAGGCAGATCGTACAATTACTGTAGAAAGAAGTTTTTACAAGTATATTAAAAAATTCGAAAGATACGAAAAAAGAAAATCTAAAATACAAGCACATAAACCAGATTGTATTGATGTTAAAGTTGGAGATTCTGTTAAAATTGCAGAATGCAGACAACTTAGTAAAACTAAACATTTTGTGCTAGTTGAAGTTAAAAAAGGAGAATAAATCATGAAAGCAATTACATCAAGCGTCTCCAAATCACTTCCAATCGGTGCTAGACTTAAATGTGTAGATAATACTGGTGCACGTGAAGTAGAAATTATTTCCGTAAAAGGATTTAAAGGAGTAAGAAGAAGACTTGCTACAGCTGGAGTAGGTGACATGGTAGTAGTTTCAGTTAAGAAAGGAACTGCTGACATGAGAAGAGAAGTAACAACCGCAGTAATAGTTCGTCAGAAAAAAGAATACAGACGTGCTGATGGTCTAAGAGTTAAATTCGAAGACAATGCAGCTGTAATTATTACAGAAGATGGTGTACTTAAAGGTTCAGAAATCAGAGAACCTGTAGCAAAAGAAGCTGCAGATCTTTGGCCAGCAATTGGTAGTGCTGCAAGTATAATTGTATAAATAGGGTGGTAATTATGTCAAAACAACCAAGAAAACAACGTAAAGCATTATATACAGCACCACTACATAAACGTCACAACTCAATGAGTGTACACTTATCAAACGCTCTTAAAGATGAATTCAACAGAAGATCATTCCCTGTAAGAAAAGGGGACAAAGTTGAAATAGTACGTGGTGACTTTAAAGGAACTGAAGGAAAAGTTGAAGGAATAGATCTTAAAAATTACCGTGTTCTTGTTGATGGTGCATCAAGTCAAAAACAAGATGGATCTAAATTATATCAACCAATTCACCCATCAAACTTAGTTCTAACAGAAATTTATTTAGATGATGAAAGAAGAAACGATGCATTAAATAGGAAGTTATAAGCATGGCAAATATGGGATCAAGAAAACACTTAAAAAGATTCAAAGCACCTAAAATGTGGCCTATTCACAAAAAAGAAGAAACTTGGACTACAAAAACAAGTGCAGGACCACACGCTTTAAACGAATCTATACCTCTTGTAATGGTATTAAGAGAAATTTTAGGATTAGCAAAAAACACACGTGAAGCTAAAATTATCTTAAACAATGGTGATGTATTAGTTGATGGTACAGCAAGAAAAGATCACAGATTCCCTGTAGGATTTATGGATGTTATTGCAATACCAAAAATCAATAAATACTACAGAATGTTACAAGATGAAAAAGCAAGATTAGTACTTAAAGAAATTGAAGAAAAAGATTCAACTTTCAAACTTGCAAGTATTAAGGATAAAACCACAGTTAAAGGTGGAAAAACACAACTTAACTTACACGATGGAAGAAATGTATTAACAGACGATGAATACAGTACAAAAGATGTTCTTTTATTAAGTATTCCTGATCAGAAAATCTCTGATTCAATTGAATTTAAAGAAGGAGCAATTGGTTTAATCACAGGTGGTAAACACACAGGTGAAATCGGACAAATTAAAGAAATCAATGTAACTAAATCTTCAAAATCAAACACAGTATTAATGGAAACTGAAGAAGGATCATTCTTAACCTTAGAACAATACGTATTTGTTGTTGGTAATGACAAACCTGTTATATCATTATTAGGAGATGACTAATCATGAATGTAATGGAAAAACCATACATTGCAAAAGCAACTGTAAACATTGGTGTAGGTGAAGGTGGAGAAAAACTTACAAGAGCAGAAAAATTAATTGAAACTCTTGTAGATCAAAAACCTGTAAGAACATACTCAAAAGTTACAAACCCTGAATTTGGTATCAGAAAAAAACAACCAATCGCATGTAAAGTAACTTTAAGAGGAGAAAAAGCTGACAAAATTATATCAATGGTTTTAGCTGGACTTGAAAATAGAATAAAAGCTTCTCAATTCGATAAAGAAGGAAATGTATCCTTCGGTATCAGAGAACATATTGATATTCCAGGTGTAAGATACGACCCTGATATAGGAATTTTCGGTATGGATGTTTCTGTAACATTCCAAAAACCAGGTCACAGAATCAAAGAAAGAAGATTAAGACCTAAAAAAATACCACAAGCACAAAGAGTTACAAAAGAAGAATCAATGGAATTAATGAGAGAAAAATTCCAAGTAACCATAGAAGAATAGAAGGTGATTATTGTGGCAAAAAAATACGGAAAAGCAGCAAGAAAATGTAGTCGATGTGGAGATCATTCTGCTATTGTAAGAAGATACGGATTAAACTTATGCCGTCAATGCTTTAGAGAAATAGCTCCAAAAATCGGATTTAAAAAATACAACTAGAAGGAGTGTTTAAAGAATGTCTCTTATGGATCCTCTTGCAGATGCACTAACAAACATCAGAAACAATGAGTTACAAGGTAATAACAAATGTGTTATTAAACCTGCATCAAAACTTATTGGTCGTGTATTAGACACAATGCAAAAGGAAAATTATATAGGTAATTTTGAATTAGTTGATGATGGTAAAGCTGGTATATTCAATGTTGAATTAAATGGTAACATAAACAAATGTGGAGTTATCAAACCACGTCACGCTGTAAAAAATACAGAATTCGAAGATTATGAGAAAAGATACTTACCAGCAAAAAACTTTGGTATACTAATTGTAACAACACCTCAAGGTGTAATGACTCACCACGAAGCTAAAGAAGCAGGTATTGGTGGAAGATTATTAGTATATGTTTATTAAATTTAAGGTGAATACAAAATGGTTAAATTAGCAAATATAACAGAGACAATCCCTATTCCTGAAGGAGTTACAGTTGATGTTTCAGAAAACGCAGATGTAACTGTAAAAGGTAATGGCGGAGAAATTAAGAGAAACTTCAACCATAATAATATTACCATATCTAACGATGATGAAAATGTTACAGTTTACGTAGCATTCCCAAATAAAAAAGATAAAGCTATGGTTGGAACTATCAGATCACACATATCAAACATGATATACGGTGTAAAACATGGTTTTACCTACAAAATGAAAATTGTTTACGCTCACTTCCCTATGACAGTGAAAGTAAAAGGTAAACTTGTAACAATCGACAACTTCCTAGGGGAAAGACATCCACGTACAGCAAAAATTATTGGTGACGATGTAAAAGTATCAGTTAAAGGTGACGATGTAACAATTACTGGTATTAACAAAGAAAATGTTGGTCAAACAATGGCAAACATTGAACAAGCTACCAAAATTAAAGGAAGAGATCCTCGTATATTCCAGGACGGAATTTACTTAGTGGACAAAAAACAGGAAGAATTAGAAGAATAAATTTAATAGAGGAAGTTATTTTATGACTAAAAAACCAACCTTCAAAAGACAAGAATATTGGAGATATAAAAAACTTGGTGATAGTTACCGTAGACCTAGAGGTAAACTAAGTAAAAGACGACGATACCAGGCAAGAAAACCTGCTATGGCTAGAGTTGGATACCGTTGTCCTAAAGCAACCAGAGGATTACATCCTTCAGGTTACAATGACATCCTAGTTGAAAACGTAGAACAAATCAAAGCTTTAAATCCTGAATCTGATGCAGCAAGAATTGCATCATCAGTAGGAAAAAGAAAAAGACAGTTAATTGAAGCAGAAGCTAAAAATTTAGGGGTAAAATTATTAAATTAAGATTATAATTTAGTTGTAATGATTCATTAATTTGAATACATTATACTCTCTTATCTTAATTAATAATTTCAATTTTATTTAAGGAGGATTTTCATGAATCTTACCACACAGAAAAAATTAGCTGCAAAAATCCTAAAAGTAGGAGTTAACAGGGTATGGATTGACCCAGAACACATCGAAGAAGTGTCAAGAGCAATCACAAGAGACAGTATCAGAGCTTTGATTAATGATGGAATTATCAAAGCAAAACCTGTTCAAGGAATAAGCAGTTACAGAAGCAAAAAGAACGCTAGACAAAAAAGTAAAGGTAGAAGAAAAGGTCAAGGTAGTAGAAAAGGGGCAAAACACGCAAGAACTCCTAAGAAACAAGCATGGATGAGTACCATCCGTTCATTAAGAGTTGTTCTCAAAGACATGCGTGACAATGATGAAATTGACAGAACTACTTACCGTAAATTATATAACATGGCAAAAGGTGGATCATTCAGAAGTAAGTCTTACATGAAAACTTATGCTAAAGATCACGGAATGCTCAAAGAAGTGGAGGAATAGAAGTGGCACGTAGCGCAACTTATAAAGTACATTTCAAAAGAAGAAGAGAAGGAAAAACTAACTATAATCAAAGATATAGATTAGTAGATCTTGATAAGACAAGAATGGTTGTTAGAGTTACTTCTAATCATACTATTGTACAACTTGTAAAAATCGGAGAAAACGGTGACGAAACATTAGTTTCAGCTAACTCCAAACAATTAAAACAATACGGATGGTTAGGTAATGGTAAAAACACATCTGCTGCTTACTTAACTGGTTACTTATTCGGTAAAAAAGCATTAGCTGAAGGATATGATGAAACAATACTTGATATTGGTCTTCAACCATCAATCAGAGGTACAAAAATTTATGCAACACTCAAAGGAGTTCTTGATGCAGGAGTTTACGTACCACACAACGAAGTTGTATTACCTGAAGAATCCAGAATCAGAGGAGAACATATTGCAGAATATGCAAAAAGCATGGATGATGAAGAGAAAAATGCTAAATTCGCTAACTACATAAGATGTGGATTATCTCCAGAAGAAATACCAGATCATTTTGAAAGCGTAAAAAGTAAAATAGATGAGGCAACACAATGAGCAAAAGATCAAATAGATCAAACAACAAGAACAACTCTAATAGATTCAATATTGAAGCATGGGAACCTAAAACCGAACTTGGACGTAAAGTAAAAGACGGTGAAATTACAGATATTGATCAAATATTAGACAAAGGACTTCCAATAATGGAATTAGAAATTGTTGACGCACTATTACCAGATCTTGAAGAAGAAGTTATGGATGTTAACCTTGTTCAAAGAATGCACAAATCTGGTAGAAAAGTTAACTTTAGAGTAATTGTAGCTGTAGGAAACAGAAACGGATATGTAGGTCTTGGAGAAGGTAAATCTCAAGAAGTAGGACCAGCTATCAGAAAAGCTGTAGACGAAGCTAAATACAACCTTATTAAAGTTCGAAGAGGTTGCGGTGACTGGGGTTGTGGATGTGGAAGACAACACACAGTACCTTACAAAGTTGAAGGTAAAAGAAGCAGTGTAAATGTTACACTTATGCCAGCACCAGCAGGAGTAGGACTTGCAATAGGAGATGTAGGAAAAACAATATTATCACTTGCAGGAATAGCAGATGTATGGTCCATGACACGTGGACAAACACAGACTACAATCAACTTCGCAGGTGCAGTATTTGATGCTCTTAAAGTTCTATCAAGTGTAAAAACAAGTGAAGATGATCTTAAAGCTCTTGGAGTAATATAAATTTGAGGTGTAATTTATGTATGCAGTTATAAGAGTTCGTGGAAGAACAGGAATTAAAAAGAATATCGCAGATACCCTTGACATGCTCAATCTTACAAGAATTAGTCATGCTGTAGTAATACCTGAAACACCAAGTTACAAAGGTATGTTACAAAAAGGTAAAGATTACATCACTTGGGGAGAAGTTTCAGAAGATACATTCAAATTATTAGTTGCAGAAAGAGGAAGACTTCCTGGAAATAAAAGAGTAACTGATGAATATGTAAAAGAAAATACAGATTATGAATCTGTAGAAGAATTAGCTGTTGCTATATTCAACCAAGAAACAACTCTCAAAGAATCTGGTTTAAAACCAATATTCCGTTTAAACCCTCCTAGAAAAGGATATGAAGGTACAAAACAAGCATATACTAAAGGAGGATCACTTGGTTACAGATCAGAAAACATTAATGAATTACTTGAAAAGATGATCTAAATAAGCAGGTGTTATGAATGATTAGAAAAACTAAAAAAATCAGAAAACAACGAGGTTCAAGATCAGTTGGTGGAGGATGTACCAAAAAAAGACGTGGTGCAGGACACCGTGGAGGTCGTGGACTTGCAGGTGGAAACAAACATCACTGGACTTGGATGGTAATAAACGATCCAAAACACTTTGGTAAATATGGTTTTAAACGTCCACAAAAAACAGTTCAAAAATTTAATCCAATAAACTTATCAACTATTGATAATGATATTGAAAAATTATTAGATGCTGAAATTGCAGTTAAAGAAGATGGACAAATTGTTATTGATGTAACAGATTTAGGTTACAACAAAGTATTAGGTAAAGGTTCATTATCTCAAGCTATAACAATAAAAGCACCTAAATTCTCAAAAAGTGCAGTAGCAAAAATTGAGGATGCTGGTGGAGTTGCAGAAATTATTTAAAATTTCTCCATCTCATTTATAAATTATAAGGGAATATAATAAAGTTATATTTCTTTTCATGGGTAGTAGATATGTCATCACTAGATTTTGTTAAACCATTTTATTCTCTTTTACCTCATGTGAAGTCTCCAACTGGAAACATCGGGTTTAAAGATAAGCTTAAATGGACAGGAATAATTTTAATATTATACTTTGTATTGACACAAGTATCACTTTTTGGTCTCAGTCCTACAGCTGTGGATCAATTTGCGCAGTTAAGATCAGTTATGGCAGGTAGTTTTGGTTCAATTATTACTTTAGGTATAGGACCAATAGTAACTGCCTCTATTGTAATGCAGCTATTAGTTGGTGGTAAGCTGATAAATCTTGATTTGTCAGATGCCAATGATAAGGCTGCTTTTCAGGGAACACAAAAATTATTAGCTATCATATTCACTCTCTTTGAAGGTTTAGTTCTTGTACTTACAGGTTCTCTTCCTCCAATTTCTGGTGATTACACCTTGATTCTTATCATTCAGATGGTTCTTGGTGGTATAATAATAATTTATTTAGATGAAGTTGTAAGTAAATGGGGATTCGGAAGTGGAATCGGACTATTTATTGCTGCAGGAGTTGCAGAACAAATTATAGTTGGTGCATTTAACTTCTTACCTGCTGTTGGTACAAATACCCCTGCAGGAAAAATACCTGCTTTCATATATTCATTAATAGCTGGACAGCCAAACTTTGGTTTACTAATTCCGGTTATTGCAACAATTGCTGTATTTTTAATTGTTGTATATGCTGAATGTATGAGAGTTGAAATTCCATTATCTTACGGTGGAGTTAAAGGAGCAAGATCAAAATATCCATTAAAATTTGTATATGCAAGTAACATGCCTGTTATATTAGTAAGTGCATTATTTTTAAATGTACAATTATTTGCAGGTTTATTCCAGTCTCTTGGTTATCCAATTCTTGGTGAAGTTTCACAGGGACAAGCAATTAGTGGAATAGCATATTATCTTACTACACCATCAAGTATATCTGTACTATTTACAGATCCATTACGTGTAATATTCTATGCAATAGTCTTTGTTGGACTTTGTATGATATTTGCACTTTTATGGGTTGAAATTAGTGGTATTGGTCCTAAACAAGTTGCAAAACAATTATCTGGAATGGGAGTTCAAGTTCCTGGATTCAGAAACAGTAGAGTTCATTTCAGAAAAATTATGGATAAATACATACCTCCTATCACAGTTTTAGGTGGAGCATTTGTAGGACTTCTAGCATTTGTTGCTGATCTTACAGGAGCTTTAGGTGGAGGTACTGGTGTACTTTTAACTGTTGGTATAGTATACAAGTTATATGAAGAAATTGCTAAAGAACAACTCATGGATATGCATCCAATGATGAGAAGATTCTTTGGTGATGAATAGAAATGGGAAAAAATAACTTTAAAAAGGAAGTGGAATTTGTATAAAGTTTTTAATTAACTTTTTACATCTTTTCTCTTTTTATAGTTTGAAATATCGAATTATCAATAAATATTATAAAATTAAATTTGAAGTGATTATAATGAACATAGTAGTACTTGCAGGAATTCCTGGTACTGGTAGTACAACAGTATTAAATGAAGTATTAGAACAAGTTGATTATGTAAATATCAACTATGGTAATGTTATGTTTGATATTGCATCTGAAAAAGGATTAGTTGAAACACGTGATGATATGCGTAAATTAGATCCTTCAATTCAAAAAGATGTACAAAAACAAGCAGCTGAGAAAATCCATGAAATGGCTCAGGATGATAATGTTATCATTGATACACACTGTACTATAAAAACACCTAAAGGTTTCCTTCCAGGATTACCTGTTTGGGTATTAGATCAGTTACAACCTAATCAGTTTATATTAGTTGAAGCTGAACCTAGTGAAATTATTTTCAGAAGATTAAATGACGAATCACGTGTACGTGATGTTGAATATACTGATGATATTGATTTACATCAGAAAATGTCAAGAGCAACAGCTATGGCTTATGCTGTACAAACAGGATGTACTGTAGCAATTGTTCAAAATAATGATAATGGATTAGAAAAAGCTGTATCTGATATAGTTGATATATTATCATAAATATAGGGATTAGTTATGAATTATTTAGATTTTATCTTAACTCCTTTAATGAGTCTTGATGCAACACCATCAAATCCTATCTTTACAATATTTCTTATTGCAGCAATAATTTCATTTATTATTGTTGTATTCCAGAAAATATTGATTGATTATGATAAGATGCATGAGCTTCAAGATGAGATGAAACAACTACAAGATGAAATGAGAGCAGCTCAAAGTTCAGGGGATCCAAAAGCATTAGCTAAAGTTCAGAAAAAACAGATGGAACTTCTACCAAAAAATACGGAATTAATGAAGATGCAGATGAAACCAACTATTCTTACAATGATTCCTATATTAATTATTTATTATGGTATGATTTTCAATCACACAATAAGTCATGTTGTAATTAATATTGCAGCACCACAGTATTACTTATTGTTAATTCCTATATGGAACATTTTCTGGACTCAGGCAAATCCATTAACAATTAACTTCTTTGGATGGTACTTACTTGTATCATTTACAATGAGTTTCATATTCAGAAGATTGTTTGGATTAAATACAACAAATTAAATATATAAAGACGTTTAAAAGAAAAAATTAAAAAGGAGGATTATTTATGCCAGCACCAAGATTTAGAAATTCAACATTTAAAAGAGTATCAAAAGTTGCTCCTGGTGGAAGAAAAATTACTCATTACAAAAAGAAAAAACCTTCCAAACATGTTTGTGCTAAATGTGGAAAAGTTTTAGATGCTGTTCCTAGAGGAAGAGCTTATGAGATTAAAAAATTATCTAAAAACCAGAGAAGACCAAACAGACCATACGGTGGAATGTACTGTACTAACTGTACAAAAAAATTAGTTAAAGAAGAGGCAAGATCATTATGATTATTACTATTGGTGGACTTGCAGGAACTGGTACAAGCACTGCTGCTAAGAATTTATCAGAGTGTTTAGACATACCTTATATCTCTGCAGGTGATGTTTTCAGACAGATGGCTGCAGAAAGTGGTATGACTTTACTAGAATTTAGTGAGTTTGCTGAGGGTAATGATGATATTGATAAGGCTTTAGATAAAAGACAAGCTGAAATAGCAAATAATTCTGATAACTTGATTGTTGAAGGTAGAATTTCTGCTTTTTTTGTAGATGCTGATTACAAGTTTTGGCTTATGGCTCCAGATAACATTCGTGCACAACGTATTAGTTACAGAGAAGACAAAGATCTTGACGTTGTAATTTCCGAGATGGAAGAAAGAACAGCTAGTGAAAGAAAAAGATATATGGAAATTCATGGTATTGATATTGACAATTTAGATATTTATGATCTTATTGTTAATACTCATACTTTTGATGAAAAGTTAACAGTTGAAATTTTACAAAATTGTATTAATAGAAAATAAAGTATAGGTGATATGAATGCCAGCAATAGAAAAAGGAAGAGTATGTGTTAAAATCGCAGGAAGAGAAACTGGAGAAAAATGTGTTATTGTAGATGTTATTGATGAAAACTTCGTAGAAATTGCAGGAGTTAACGTTAAAAATAAAAGATGTAACATCAAACACTTAGAACCAGTGGATGAAACTGTAGAAGTATCAGATGATATTGAAGCAGTTAAAGAAGCTTTAGCAAACTTATAAGTTTAGAGTTTCTTTTTATTACTCACTTTATTTTTTTAACCCCCATTTATTTTTATTTTTTTTTATGTAGATTTTTTTTTGATTATTGAATTTTTAAGTTAATTTTTATCTAGTTTTTATAAATTATTATCTTCTCATGTAGATTAACTATTTTTTATTTAGAAATTTATCGATCCTCTATTATTTATGAGGTGTATGTTTTAATTATTTAATAAAATTACATTTTATTTTTAATATATTTACATCTAGTTTTAATTAAAATGTATATAATTTATAAGGAATATATTAATTATTTTAAAAATAAGTAAAAAAAAAGAAAAGTTTTGGGGTGTTGATAATTATCCTAGATTTTTTACACATTACCCCAAATTTTTATTGTTTTGAATGTTCTGCTATAAATTTCTTAATTAAAAATGATGATATGCTAATATCAGATTTAGGTTCTCTGATTTTTTCTACATCAAACCATTTAGCATCAACAATTTCATTACCATCAACTTTAATTTCACCAGATTTATAATCAGCAGTAAATCCTAGCATAAGAGAGTTTGGAAATGGCCATGCTTGACTTGTAACATACTGGATATTTTCAACTTCAAGACCAACTTCTTCTTTAACTTCACGTGCAACTGTTTGTTCTATTGATTCACCAATTTCAACATATCCTGCAATAAGTGCATATGCATCTGTATGATGATAGCTGTGTTTTGCCATTAGTAGTTTATCATTATTATTTATTGTTACAATGATTGCTGGTGCCATCATAGGATAGTGCATCTGTCCACATTCTGGACATTTCATCATCATATCTACATCATCAACAACAGTTTTACATCCACATCCACCACAGTACTGGTTGCGTATATACCAGTCATTTATAAGTGCAGCACGTGATGCTACATAGTATAAGTCCTCATTAAGATCATAGATATTAATAAGTGGTGTGAAGTAATCATTTACACGTTTTTTGTTATATGCTTCATTAACACTAAATACTCCACATTTTTCTGTTTTACTATTTATATTTGCAACAAGACATGGTTCATCTTTGTATTGTCCTATGTAGAGTATGAAGTTTACATCACATACTTCTTCTAATTCTTTAACATCTACTATTTCTATATCATCTTCACTATTTAAGTAGAAGTTACGGTTTTGATCTATAATAAATGCATAAGCTTTTTCATATTTACTATAATCATCACTAAAATCTATCTCATAATTATCATATAATGTATTTCTTAACATATCACATAGTTATATAATTCATATACCATAAAAATTACATACATTTTATATAATATTTAAGGAATAGTTTATTTATTATTTAAATAAAAAATAATAGTTATTATAGATATAAAAATATTATAACTATAAAATTTAAAGGGAGGAAGAAAAACCATGGATTTAACAGATATTTTTAAGAAATCTTTAAAATTTCCATTTGAAAATCATTCAGTATGGATAATGGCAGCAGTTATTGCACTTGTTTCATCTATTTCATCACTTATTTCATTAAAATTTGATAATGGAATTGTTGTTATAGTATTTTCACTTCTTATGATGCTTGCATCTATTATAAGTTCAGGTTATTATTTGAAAGTTATTAAAAATCAGATAGATGGATCTGAAATTACAATTGATCTTGAAAATAAGAATTCAAATCCAATGACTGGAAGTAAAGCTGATCAACTTATTGGAAATATTAAAGATGATCTTATTAGTGGTATAAAATACTTAGTATTAGATGTAGTTTACATGTTTATTGCATTTATTATATTTGCAATTGTTGCATTTATTACTGGTGCATTTGATGCTTTTGCTAAAATTATTCCATACATGGAAAATGTAGCAGCATTTGCAGATTCAACAGCATTTATAAATTCAATACCTGAGGATATTCTTATGAACTTTGCTGGTTCATTTATGATACTTTTCATTGTTGGAATTATTCTTTTAATATTATATTCATTATTATTATATATTGCAACAGCAAAACTTGCAGACACTGGTAGTTTAGGCGATGCATTAAATATTGTTGATGTATGCAGAACAATTAAAGAAATTGAAATATTTAGATATCTTGGATTTTACGTGTTACTTACATTAATTACAGTTATTATTACGTTTATATCAGGCTTTATTGGTGAATTAATTCCAGTTGTTGGTACAATTATTTCTGTTGTTATTATTGATACATTTAGTAGTATATTTATATACACAGCTATTGGTACATTATATGCTGAATATAGAAATAAACAACAACCACAATCACAACAGCCACAACAACCACAGCAAGTACAACAAGCACAGTATGATAATGATATTATTCAACAAGATGATGATACAGTGTATTTTAACAACCAATACTAAAAATTAAATAATTTAACCACCATAATTCTTTTTTTATTTTTTTTTATAGAAGTATCCTAAATTTTTAGTAATCTTTCATACTCTTTTATTATACATAAAGTTTAAATACATAAAATCTAAAAATAAATAATCATAATTTTATATAATTTAATAAATAAGAGGTGAAAAAGTATGGATGTAGCAGATATAATTAAGGATTCTTTGAAATTTTCATTAGATAATCCATTTATATGGGCAATGATGGCTGTATTATTCTTCATTACAAGTGTACTAACAGTGGTTTCAAATAATGTTGGAGAAGTAGGTCAGGCAATTATCTTAATTATCAACCTTATAGTTGAAGTTATAGTTATGGGATACTGTTTAAAGCTTGTAAGAAACCAAATTGATGGTTCTGAAGTTACAACTGTAAATGTTGTTGATCTTGCAACAAATGTTGTAGATGACTTCATAAATGGTATTAAATTATTAATTGTAAATATTGTATACTTTATAATTCCTACAATTATCATAACAATTCTTGGATATCTTAGTGGTTCAATTGATAAAATATGCAACAGTATATTATATGTATCTGATGCTTTAGCAAAAGCTGGAGCTAGTGCAAATGTTGCAGATGTAATTAGCACTATGCCTGCTGATATGATGACAAATCTTCTTTCATCATTTGTATTTATTGCAGTAGTGGGAGTTGTACTTTTAGTAGTATTTGGATTACTTGATGCTATTGCATGTGCAAAGTTAGCTGAAACTGGTGATGTTTTAGCTTCATTAAACTTTATTGATGTAGCACATAAAATTGGTGATATAGGAGTTGTAAAATACTTTGTATTCATAGTACTTCTTGCTGTTATGTTAGTAATACTTGCATTAGTTTCTGGTATTGTTGAAATGATTCCAGGTGTAGGTAGTATACTTGCAGCAACAATAGTAACATCATTTACATCAGTATTTACATACGTTGCAATAGGAAAATTATATGCTGATGCTTATTAGTGGTATAATTTTTCCTTTTACCTTTATTTTTTTTAAAACTAATTCTTTCTTATTTTTATATTATTTAAATTATTCTCAGCAATCATATTCTTTTTTTAAAAAATTATCTATCCCTTCTATTTTTTTTTATATATTATTATAATGATAAATTACATAAATTAAAATAATATTAAAAAAATTTGATAAATTTAAAAGGGTGAACATTTTGGAGGAAATTAAATTAACAGGTGAAAGTAAAAATATTGTTTCAGATAATATTCAAAAACTTAAAGAAATATTTCCAGATATTTTCACAGAAAATAAAATTGATTTTGATAAATTAAAATGTAATTTAGGTGAATTTGTTGATGATTCAAAAGAAAAGTATAGTTTTACTTGGCCTGGTAAAACACAAGCTATTCGTGAATCACAAAAACAATCAACAGGAACATTAAGACCATGTGAAGAAGAATCTAAAGATTGGGATACAACACAAAATTTATATATTGAAGGAGATAATCTAGAAGTTCTCAAATTACTTCAAAAAAGTTATAATAATAAAATAAAAATGATTTATATTGATCCTCCATATAATACAGGTAATGAATTTGTTTATATGGATAATTATGATGATAATCTGGATAATTACTTAAAATTAACATCTCAAATTAAGGACAGGAATAAAGTATCTACAAATACTGAAACTATGGGTCGTTTTCATTCAAATTGGCTTAATATGATGTATCCTCGTTTAAAATTAGCGAGAAACTTATTGTCTGATGAAGGAATTATATTTATAAGTATAGATGATAACGAAAAAGATAATCTTAAAAAAATATGTGATGAAATTTTTGGTGAAGATAATTTTATTACTACAATATGTCAAAAATCCCGAGGAGGAATTTCAAATGATAAAATAATTTCCGAAAATCATAATTATCAACTATTTTATGCAAAAAACAAGTCAATTATACATGAAACAAGATCAGAATATGGTGTTAAAAAGACTGAAGATGATTTTAAACGTTTCAATAAAGATGATAATGATGGTAAAGGACCTTACTCTTTAAATCCAGTAAGTGGTCCTGGTGGTGCAAGAAAAGGTAATCCATATTATAATTTTTTAGGAGTTGAAGGTTATTTTAGATTTTCTGAAAAAACTATGACTAAATTATATAATGAGGGAAAAGTTATCAAAAAAAATAATAATTTATATCAAAAAACTTATTTGTCTGATTTAAAAGATAAAGTAAAAAAAATAAGCACGTGGTGGGATGAAGCTGGAACAACAAGTAGTGGAACTAAATTAATAAAACAATTATTCCCTGAAGTTAATGACTCAATTTTTGATCATCCTAAACCTATTGAACTTATTGAATTAATGATTGAATATTGTAATTTTAAAGAAAATGATATAGTCTTAGATTTCTTTTCCGGATCGTCTACAACAGCACATGCAGTTATCAAAGCTAATTCTAATGAAAATAAGAATTATAAATTTATAATGGTTCAAATACCAGAACCAACTGATAAAAAAACAGAAGCATATAAAGAAGGGTATATGGATATTTGTGAAATTGCAAAGGAACGTATCAGAAGAGCTGGTGAGAAAATTATTGAAGAATCTGGAAATGAAGATTTAGATATTGGTTTTAAAGTTTTCAAACTTGATTCTTCTAATTTAGAAAAATGGGATCCTGATTATAATAATATTCAAAAATCTTTAATTATTGACCAAATCAAAGAAGGAAGATCTGATAAAGACTTAATTTATGAAATAATGATAAAATATGGAATTGAATTAACATATCCAATTGAACAATATGGTAAAATTTATTCAGTTGGTTCGGGTGAATTAATAATATGTCTTGATGATAATATAACTAAAGAAATTGCTTATGATGTTATTAATTTAACTAAAAATGATTCAATATCACGAGTTGTTTTTAAAGACAGCGGATTTGCTTCTGATGCAATTAAAACTAATATTAAAGAAATATTAAAAACCAATAATATTGATGAGTTCATAACAATATAAAAAAAAGGGGGATAATAATGAAGTTTAAATTTGATTCTAATCTTGATTATCAAACCGAAGCTGTAGATGCAGTTGTTGACCTATTTAAAGGTCAAAATTCCATGCATCAATATTTTAATGTTTCAAATATATTTACTTTATATTCAAGACAAGGTATTGGAAATAAAATTGATATTTCAAATGAAGATATCTTAGAAAACTTAAGGAGAGTACAATCTTATCATAAACTAGCCCCTTCTGAAACACTTCCAAGTTTAGATTTTAATATTGAAATGGAAACAGGTACTGGTAAAACCTATGTTTATCTTAAAACAATTTTCGAACTAAATAAAAAATATAATTTTACAAAATTTATTATTGTTGTTCCAAATATCGCTATTAAAGAAGGAGTTAATAAAACCCTTGAAATTACAAAAGAACACTTTAAAGGATTATATAATAATGTTATCTATGACTATTTTATTTATGATTCATCTAAATTAGAACAGGTGCGTAAATTTGTAGTTAGTTCTAATATTCAAATAATGATAATTAATATAGATGCTTTTAATAAAAGTTTTAAGGATCCTTCTAAGGAAAATAAAGCAAATATTATTCACAGGGAACAAGATAAATTAAATGGATATAAACCTATTGATTTAATTGCTAAAACTAATCCAGTTGTTATTATTGATGAACCTCAATCAGTTATGGGCGGTAAAGGTGAAAAAGCTGTTTCATCCTTAAATCCACTGTGTACATTAAGATATTCTGCAACACATAAAGAAATACAAAATCTTATTTATAAACTTGATGCAGTTGATGCATCTGAAATGGAACTTGTAAAACAGATCGAAGTAGCAAGTTTAGTATCTGAAGGTCAACACAATAAAGCATATGTGGAATTAATTTCAACTAATAATAAACCAGGTTCTCCAATATCAGCAAAGATTAAAATTGATGCTAATGTAGGAGGTTCTATAAAAAGAAAAACAGTTAATGTAAGAAAAGGAAATGATTTATCAGAACTAAGTAAACGAGAAATTTATAATAGTTATATTGTTAGTGAAATTAGTTGTGAAGAAGGAAATGAATTTATTAAATTTAGTCCAATAGATGAAAAATTAATAAAAGGTCAAATTATTGGAGATTTTGATGATTTGACAATTAAAAGAGCACAAATTCGTAAAACAATTGAAGAACACTTAGATAAAGAACTTAGATTTGCAAGAGCTGGTAAAAAGATTAAAGTATTAAGTTTGTTCTTTATTGATAGTGTGGATAAATATCGTAAATATAATCCTGATAATACATGGTCTAATGGAATTTATGCAGATATATTTGAAGAAGAATATAAAAAACTTGTAAAGAAACATAAATATTCAACATTATATAATTACCTAGATTTAGATATTGATTTAGATTTAGAAGCTCATGAAGTTCATAAAGGATATTTCTCACAAGATCGTAAGGGAAAAAATAAAGATAAATTTAAAGAAACAAAAACTGGAAAGGCAGATGCTGATAATTATGCATATGAATTAATCATGAAAGATAAAGAAAAACTTTTAAGTTTTGATACTAAATTAAAATTTATTTTTTCACATTCTGCTTTAAGAGAAGGATGGGATAATCCAAATGTCTTCCAAATTTGTACATTAAATGAAACTAAATCAACTATGAAAAAACGTCAAGAAATTGGTCGAGGTTTAAGACTTTGTGTAAACCAAGATGGTGAACGTGTTCATGATAAAACAGTAAATACATTAACTATTATGGCTAATGAGTCTTATGAAGAATTTGCACATAATCTTCAAAAAGAAATTGCAGATGAAACTGGAATTAAATTTGGCATAATTGAAAAAGATGCGTTTGCACATATTCATAGGATAAATAAAAAAGGAAATAAAGAGCCACTAGGAAAACAATACTCACAATTAATTTTCAATCACTTTAAACTTAAAAAATATGTTGACTCAAAAGGTAAAATACAAGATGCACTTAAAGTTGCTGTAAGAGATAATACTGTTGATGTACCTGATGAATATGAAGATATTAAAGAAGAGATTGTTAAAGTTGTTGAAAAATCAACCAAAGGTCTTAAAATACAAAATGCTGCTACTAAACGTCGTCAAGTTAAACTTAAAGAAAGTGTATTTGATAATGAAGAATTTAAATTATTATGGGATAAAATTAAACATAAAACAACATATTCTGTTGACTATGACACTGATGAACTAGTTTCAAAAGCAATAAAAGTAATGAAAGAAAAGTTAGATATACAACCTCCAAAATTAATTTATACCAAAAGTGGTTTAACTATTGAATCATCTGGAGTTAATTGTGATAAAAATGGATTTATAACTTCAGAAATATATGAAGATGAAGAAATAGCTCTTCCAGATATTGTCAAATATTTACAAAATGAAACAGATTTAACTAGAAGGACAATTGTTAGAATATTAAAAGATAGTGAAACTTTAGATCAATTTAAGATAAATCCTCAAGAATACATGCAACAAACTGCAAAATTAATTAATAAAGTCTTGGGTGAGTTAATTGTTGATGGTATCAAATATACAAAAACAGGTGAATCTTATTCACAGGAGTTATTCAAAAATGAAGAATTATTTGGATATCTAGAAAAAAATCTTGTTAAAACTGAGCATTCTGTTTATGATTATATTATCTATGATAGTGAAGTTGAAAAATGTTTTGCTGAGAGATTAGATCATGATCCTGAAGTTAAATTCTTTGCTAAACTTCCAGGATGGTTTAAAATAAAAACACCAGTTGGTAATTATAATCCTGATTGGGCAGTGATGTTAGGTGAAGAAGGTGAGGAAAAAATGTATTTTGTTGTTGAAACAAAAGGAACAATTGAATACTTAGGAAATAGACCTTTAGAATCTGATAAAATTAAATGTGGTAAAAACACTTTGAGGCATTAGATAATGATATTAAATTCACCGAATCTGATTCATATGAAAACTTTAAAAAGAAAATATAATTATTAGGTTAATATAGATTAATTAGGAAAATTATATGCTGATGATTATTAGTATAAAAAATGAAAGGAGAAGGAGCAGATAAATATTAAAGACCCTTAACCAACATTATTTAATGATCGATATCTGATAAATTTAATTATATGATTTTAAATCCACCTTATAATTGTAATTAGAAAAAAAAAAGATAAATAAGAAGTTGTTGCTGAAGTAGAACTTAGATTTAATGGAATATTATGGGCAGAATTACCTGGTATAAATAATGGATAGTTACCCATAGAAAATAGAACATAATTCAAAAGAGACTGTATCAGTAATATTTGATAAATTATTAGATAAACAGTTAGTAAATATTTTCCAAAGTAATAAGAAATTTTACAATAAGATAAACACTAATCAAGAATTTAAAAAAACATTAGAATATGATTCAGTAGATCTTTTGTATGAAGAAGGGAGAACAGGTCTAATATGATTAATAAAGATAATCTAGTTAAAATCATTTTAAATAATATTGTTGAAGGAGCCATATCTTTTATAATTGGACTAATTCCATTTTTATATGCATATTTTAGTTCAATATTTAATAATATGACTTTTTATGAGTATTTAAAAAGCATATCATGGTATATTTATATTATCTTTTTTATTCCATTCATTGCAATGCTAATTATTGTAGTAATAAAATCAAAAATGAAAGAAGGTACATTACCATTTCGAATTGTTCATTGTGGTTTTACTACTATATGTAGATATAATTATAATGGATTATGTTGGGATATAAGTATTTCATCAGATTATGATGATCATCCTTCATTATATCAAATTCTTAATCATTTCAATGTGGAAGATACACCCCGATGTCCAAAATGTGGAACAAAACTTGAATATTCAAAACATTTATTATGGTATACTTGGAATTGTATAGAATGTAATTTTAAATATAGAACTTGGAATTCCCATCAAAAAATGGTTAAAAGAGTCAAATATTTATTTGAAAGAAAATTAGAAAAAGAATTAGAAGAAAGATACAATGATAATTAATCTATTTACTATCTTTAAAAAAATAGTTTGTATTTTCCTATTTTTATGTTCTCTTATAAGTTTTATTCTAGATTAAAATTGTAACTAAAAGTATTTATTAAAAAGTACATATCTATAAGTAATATAAATTTAAAAGGGGTGAAAAAGACAATGGATATAGTAGATATTATTAAAGATTCACTACAATACCCAGTAGATAACTACGTTGAATGGATCATGATGGCAATATTATTCTTTGTATCATCACTTGTTTCAGTAGTAATTGGAAGTAGTGCAGATAATGCAGTAGTGGGAGTAATCTTTTCAGTTATTAGCTTAGTTATATTACTCATAACAGAAGGTTATGCTTTAAAATTTGCTAAAAAACAGATCGTAGGATCAGAAGTTACATCACTTGATATGAATGAACTTCCAACAAACCTTGTAGCAGATCTTATTAACGGTTTCAAATTAGCAGTTATTGGTTTAGTATACTTACTTGTATATGGAATAATCATGGCAATTATATCATACCTACTTGGATTCTTTGATAAAGTTACACAATTTTCATCATACTTTATTAATGCATACCAAGCAAATCCAGCTGCATTTAATATAAACGCTGTAATTAACACTATACCTACAGATGTTTTAGCAAATGTTATGACAGCATCATTTATAGTAGCAGTTATTGGAGTTATTCTTATAATAATTACAGCAGTTATTTCATATGTTGCTATTGGTAGATTTGCAGAAACAGATTCAATAGTTGCAGCATTAAATGTTCCTGAAGTATGCAAAAAAATATCAGAAATTGGTATTGGTAAATTTGTAGTATTTTGTATAATCTTTATTATTGTATTGATAATTCTCGATATTATTAGTGGTATCGTAGCATTAATTCCTGCAGTAGGTAATATTATTGCAGCAACAATTGTAGAATCATTCATTATGATGTTTGTATATGTTGCTTTAGGTAAAATTTATACAGAATAAATAAACTAATAATATAAACCTTCCCTTTTTTTTATTTTTTTTTTAAATTATTAAACTCAAAATTCCTTATTTTTTCTATGAAAGTTTCCTCATACCTATTATTTTAGAAATTTTCCATTTTAATATTGTAAACTATTAAATATTTTAAGTAATATAATATATTAATTGATTTAATGATATGGAGGTGAAATAATAGATGGGATTGTCAAATATAATTAATGATTCTTTAAAGTTTCCATTTAAAAATCCTAAAATATTACTTGTTGATGCAATGCTGAGTTTTATTAATTCATTACTTATTGCATATACTATGAAAACTGATGATATATTACAATTTTTCATATTTTTAATTTTAACATTGATTGCAACATTTGTAATTAAGGGATTTGCATTAAAGATATTAAAACATCATATTGTTGGTGAAAGTCTAACTGTAACACTTAAAACTTTACCTGCAATGATTCTTGAGGACTTTGTTGATGGTATTAAAATTACAATTGTCAGAGTATTTTATAATATTGTGCCGGCTGTAATTGTTATAGTGGTAGGATTTATAACAGGAACATTTGAAAAGCTTTTCATATTCCTAGGTTATCTTGATGATGCAATAAATTTAACAACTAATGCTGTAACTATTTCATCTATATTTAATTCAATACCATCAGATGTTACATCATCTCTTATATCTTCACTCTTTGTTTTATGTGCACTGGCAGCTTTATTGTATATTCTTTTTAACTTACTTACCTATGCTGCATATGGAGTTCTTGCACAGACTGGAAGTATTAGAGAGGCAATTAAAATTAGAGATGTGCATTCTAGAATATCATCTATTGGTTGGATGAAATACTTTGGATTTTGGATATTTTCATCACTTACTCTTATTGTTCTTGGAGTTGTTGGTGAGCTTTTATCAAAAATTCCAGTAGTAGGTGTAATTATTGGGGCAACAGTTTTTGAAACTTTTATTGTTATATTTACATATACAGCTATTGGAATGGTATATACAGATAATTGAAAAATATAATTCTCCCCCCTCACCATCTTTTTTTTTATTTTATTCTAATTTTTCTAAATGGACTTGTTTTTTTTTGGGAGATAATTTATAAAACATATATTACATGATTATTTAAAAAAATATTAACTAGAAAGGGATTTATAATTTAAAAATTTAAAGGAGGAAGATTAAAAATCATGAATTTAGTAGGTTTATTTAAAAAATCATTAAAATATCCGGCAGACAACTACAAAGTATGGATAATTGTTGCAATTTTATGTTTTTTATCATCATTGCTTGATATAGTATCTAAAGTTACAACAAATATGATATTATCATCTATTATTGCATTAATGTCATTTATTATAACGCTTATGATTGCAGGTTTTTGTTTGAAAGTTCTTAAAAGTCAAATTAATGGATCTGAAATTAAAGTGGCAACTAAAGATAAATTAATTGGAAATCTTAAAGATGATTTTATCTGTGGTTTAAAAGTTTTAGTTGTTGAAATGGTATACTTCCTTATTTTTGCAGTAGTAGTTGCTATAATTTCATATATTACAGGGGCAGAAGGTAGTGTTATAAGTTTTATATCACAACTTCTCATTACAGCAGATATTAGATTGATTCCAACAAGCTTATTTGATGAATTTTTCACATCAGCAATACTTATAGTGGTAATTAGTTTAATTTTTGCAATTATATTATATGTATTTACTACAATTGCAACAGCAAAACTTGCAGAAACTGGAAAAATATTAGATGCATTTGATATAAAATCTATACTTAGTAGAATTTCATCAATTGGATGGGGAGGATATATTTCATATCTTCTACTACTTTTATGTGTAGGTGTTGTTATTGGTCTTATCTTCATAGTTATGGGTTCAATACCATATGTTGGAAATATTGCAGCAGATACTATTGTTAAATCATTTATGTTGATATTTACTAATGTATCAATTGCTAAAATTTACACATATAATAATGAGTAGATTTTTTTATCTTGATCTTCTCTTTTTTTATTCTTTTTTTTTAATATGGCTATTTTTATTATCTAAACTTATATGAATAACTTATTATAAATTAACTCTAAACACACAAACTATAATGGGGTGAAAAAGTATGGATTTAGTAGATTTATTTAAGGATTCATTAAGATATCCGGCAGAAAATCGTATGGCATGGCTTATGATTATGGTAATTTGTTTTGTTAATTCAATATTTTCTATGGCTTTAGCATCAATTGAAGATAATATTGTTGTAACAGTAATTGTTTCAATCATAGTACTTATTGTATCTTTAGTATGTGCGGGTTTTTCTCTTAAAGTTATAAGAAGTCAAATTGATAATACAGAAGTTACAACAAATGACATGACACAATTACCTGAAAATATTACATCAGATCTAGTAGGTGGAATAAAAGTTGCAGTTGTTGAAATAGTATATTCACTTGTTGCATTTGCAATTACATTTATATTCACATATCTTTCAGGATCATGGGATAAAATTATAAGTTTCATAAGTCAACTTCTTGCTGTTGGAAATGTTGATGTTATCCCAACAAGTCAAATTGTTAGCTTTGCATATTCTATGATATTTGTTGTATTTGTTGGAGTAATTCTTGCAATTATTGTATATTTACTACAAACAACATCTATAGTAAAACTTGCAGAAACTGGAAGTATAATGGATGCTCTTAATATTAAAGATGTATTATCCAGAATTTCAACAGTTGGATGGGGAAGATACATTATATTCATGGTACTTCTTGCAATTATACTATTTGTTGCTGTAATTGTACTTGGTATTGTTTCTATGATTCCATATGTTGGTGGAATTATTGCAGATACAATCGTTGGATCATACATAATTCTTATGATGTATGCATCTATTGGTAAATTATTTGCAAACTAGAATATGAAAAAAAAATTATTTAACCTTCCCTTTTTTTTATTTTTCTTTTTTTTACCCGGGCTTATTTTCATTATTTAAAAAATTATATCAATTAGTTAGGATAAAAACAATATTTTATATGTAAATCTAATTTTTTTTAATGGGAAATTAATATTATAAACAAAAAAATAATTTTATTAGGAGTGTTTGGTGATGATTTTATGCTAAATATAGAGGGTAGTTTAGATTTATTTAAGGATTCATTAAGATATCCAATAGAAAATCCAAAAGTTTGGCTAAGTTTTATTATTCTATTTTTTATAACAACAATTTTTAGTTTAACAGTATTTTCAACTATAGATAATACACCTTTATTTGTAATATTTGGTATCTTATTTATTGTTATGTCTGTTATAACACTTGGTTTTAGTATGAAGATTATAAGAAATCAAATATATGGATCTGATGTAATAGTAGATGATATGGATGAAATTCCATCAAATATTAAGGATGATTTTATTGAAGGAATCGAGGCAGTAGTAGTTGAAGTTATATATCTGGTTATTCCTGCCATGTTTTTATTTATCCTAACATATATTACAGGTTTATTTGACTGGATTGTTAATTTTACAATACAACTTCTTATGAGTAGTGGTATTGATGGTGTAGTATTTAGTCAACTTAGTAGTTTTATTCATACATTAATATCTATAGTATTTTGTGGTGTTGCTGTTGAATCTGTAATGTTTCTAATTTCAACAATTGCTATTGCAAAACATGCAGCAGATGAAAGTATGATGAGTGCATTAAATATCAGGGGTATTCTTTCAAAAATTTCATCAATTGGATGGGATGAATATGTAGTGTATCTAATTTTACTTATACTAACAATATCAGTTCTTAATATTATACTCACTATTGTTTGTATGATTCCATATGTTGGTAAGGTTATTTCATTTACAATGGTAGGATCATATATCTTAATTGTTACTAATGTATCACTTGGGAAAATTTATACACAGTAATAATTCACTTAATCTTCTTTTTTCTTTTTTTTAAGAGCTTTAATTTAGCAGTATTTCAATATTTTATCTTATTTTTTAAAATATCACTTTCATTTATGTTTTTTATTGTATGAATTTTTATTCATATGTTTATTTTATTAACTAAACTATAATAATAACTTATTATAAATTAACTTTATCAAATCTAATTTTAATGAGGTGAAAAGATATGGATTTAGTAGATATGATTAAGGACTCATTAAGATATCCAACAGAAAATTATATGACATGGGCAGTACTTGCTGTAATATGTTTCATAATAAGTATATGTTCACTAGCACAATACTCAGTAAATAACTCTATAGTATCAGCTGTAATGTCAATTATAGTAATACTTGTAACATTTATTGAACTTGGATATTGTCTTAAACTTACAAAAAGTCAAATTAATGGTCCTGAAGTAACAGTAAAGAAAATGGATGAACTTCCAGAAGTAATTAAAAATGAATTTATAGATGGTATAAAATTAACAGTAGTGGCAATAGTATACATGATTGTACCTGCAATTATATTTGCAATTCTTGCATTCCTTACAGGTGCATGGAGTAAAATTAGTGTATTTGTAGGATATTTTACAAATGCAGGAATTAATGCAGTTATGTCAAATCCTGAAGCTGTTGTAAATGCAATTCCTAACGCTGTAATTGTAGACTTTGCATCATCTGCAATGTTCCTTACAATTCTTGGTGTAATTCTTATGATTGTATTTACATTACTTCTTGAAATTGCAACAGCTAAACTTGCAGAAACAGGAAGTATAACAGATGCAATTAACTTCAAAGTTGTAGTTGAAAAAATATCATCAATTGGATGGGGAAGATACATTGTATATGCAATTATAATGGCTATTCTTGGAATTGTTTGTTTTATCATTCAATTAATTGTAAGTATGATTCCAGCAGTTGGTCCTATAGTTTCAGATACAATTGTAGTATCATTCTATATAATGTTTTCATCTATTGCACTTGGTAAACTTTGTGCATACTAAGATTGGAAAACATTTTTTTTCTTTTCTTTTTTTTATTTTTTTTATAAAATTCTAATTTCTTCAAGACTATTCTATTTTTTTTAGATTATTTTTTATTTCAATTTCAGATTCAAAGTATATTTCATATTATTATGTGTAAGTGCATTGTTTATGTAGTAAGTGGATTTAGTATGTGTAAATAATTAATTATATTCATTTAATTCTTTTTTTGTTAATTTACAATTATTTAAATTAGTTTTATCATATATAGCAGTATTATTTCATTAATGTTGCTGTAATAAGAATAATATATTGATAATTAATATATAATACAAAAAAATATACTAGTAATTATATAAAAAAGATTAAATATTTCTTTTTTTAAGTATTAATAAACTTTTAAAAAGAATTTTTCTAATTAAGAGGTGAAAAACTATGAAATTAAATAAAATAATTGCTGTTTTAATGGTACTACTTTTTAGTATGACAATGATGGGAATGGCAACAGCAACACCAGTAACTACAATAGAAGATGGAAGTGATAATCCTTTTATCCTTCATCATACTGATTGTAATTGTAAGTCTATGGATAAAGTAGAAGCACTTAAAGAACATCATCTTTATCATGCAGCAGCAGAAGTGGCATGTGAAAAAGTAAAACATGATAAAAATGCTAAAAGTAGTTATGGTGTACACTGTCCTAGTTGTGGAAGTGATAATGTTGGAATGAGATTTGCTCTTGAAGGACGTTCATGGAAATGTTATTCTTGTGGATATGGATGGGGTAGTCTATAATTTAGATCCTTTTTTAATTAAATCATTATGATTTCTATTTTTTTCTTTTTTTCTCTTTTTTTATATTTTCCTAAAATCGTGGATTTTATTAATTATTAACTTTATAAATTAATTATATAAGCGTAATATAAAGTTGATATTTATGGCAGATTATGAGTATTTATGTGAGGCTGAAACTGATTATAGTTATGGTTGTCCTCCAGATGAAAGAAGTATTGAAGAACATATAGATCGTGGAATTATTAATCTTGATAAACCATCAGGTCCAACATCACATGAAATTGATATATGGGTAAAAGATATAATGCATACATCAAAAACAGGTCATGGTGGAACACTTGATCCTAAAGTTACAGGAGTACTACCTGTTGCATTAAATTCTGCAACAAAAGCATTACAACTACTACTTTTATCACCAAAGGAATATGTATGTCTTATGAGATTACACAAACCAATAGATGATGATGTAATACGTAGTGTTCTTGATGAATTTACAGGTAAAATCTATCAATTACCACCTGTTAAATCAGCAGTAAAACGTGAATTACGTGTAAGAAAGGTGTATGAAATAAAGCTTCTTGAAATACAAGATAACCAGGATGTACTTTTTAGAGTAACATGTGAGGCTGGAACATATATTCGTAAATTATGCCATGATATAGGTGAAGTTATTGGCTGTGGTGCACACATGGCAGAACTTAGACGTACAATGGCTGGTGCATTTAAAGAAGATGAAACACTAACAACACTTCAAGATGTAACAGATGCATATTACTTCTATGAACATGAAGATGATCCATCATATCTATTTGATATAATACAGCCAATGGAAAATGCAACACGTTATGTAAAGAAAATATATGTAAAAGATTCAGCAGTTGATGCAGTATGTCATGGATCTGATCTTGCAAATAGTGGAATTGTAAAACTAGATAGTAAAATTAATAAAAATAATATTGTTGCTGTTATGACACTTAAAGATGAACTACTTGCAATTGGTCAGGCACTATGTTCAACTAGTGAAATTATTACATCAGATACAAAAATTGTAGTAGATATACAAAAAGTATTTATATTACCAAAAACATATCCTATGATGTGGAAGTAATTACATAGTAAAAAATAATAAAATTTATTTTTTTAGTATGAATTATTCTTCAATATGAAAACATTTTTTATTAACTGTAGAACCTTTAATTTAGTTAAGGGCGAGGTCAATATTTAAAAACAACACATTATCCAATATGATTTTTTGGATGATATTTTAATGATTTTATGTAGATTATTAGCTTTGGCTATGTAAAATTATTCAAGGAAAAATGAAACTCAATTAAATTTTTCTAGATAGTAGTTGTTAAATAAGAAATTTAGTATTAATCTTGTAGAAAATTCTATGGCAAATGAAAAATTAGCTATTGAAGCAATGATTAATATTAGAAAATTACAACTGCCGAGATAGTCTAGCTTGGTAAGGCGCAAGACTGGAAATCTTGTGGAGTGATCTCCTCCTGGGTTCAAATCCCAGTCTCGGCGTTTATAATTATTTTTTATAAATAAGAGAAATATTTTTTATTTAATTAATAATTATCTAGAAAAAGATTTCATTTTAAAAAAAATGACTTTTTTTATAAATTATTAAAATTATTTATTATGCATATACTTTTTTTTAATCACAATTTAACTGTAAAAAAATTTCTTACAATAAAAAGTTTATTATTAGCTTTTGAGAATATTTTTTCATCTGAATAAATTGTAAAAAGAATTCTAAACTAGATGGATTAGAAAAAATATAATAAATAAGAGAAATCACCTTCTAGATAAAACAATTAAACACCAAAAAATAATATTTCTTAGTTGAAATAATTATAATGAAAATCAAAGCTTATTTTTTTCTTATAAACTAGAAATTACTTTCAAACACACAAATCTAGTTTAGAATTATTATTGAGTTATTTATTCAGAACTTTTTTAGTAAAATTAATAAAAACAAATAAATTGGAGAATTAGCATGGCTGAAGAATTTAGACATATGGTTCGTATAACTCGTAAAGACGTTGACGGAAACAAAACAATAGCTTCTGCTTTAACAGAAATTAAAGGTATTGGTAAAGCTTTCGCTGTTGCAATATGTAAAGTTGCTGACTTAGATCAAGATGCACAAATCGGATACATCGATGATGAATCAGTACAAAAAATCGAAGAAGTTCTTGAAAACCCTCAAGAATTCGGAATTCCTGAATGGTTCTTAAACAGAAGAAACGACTATACAACAGGTGAAACAAAACACTTAATCGAAGCTGACTTAAACATGACACTTCGTGACGACCTTAACAGAATGAAAATGGTTAGAAGTTACAAAGGTAAAAGACATGAAGTTGGACTTCCAGTACGTGGTCAAAGAACTAAATCAACATTTAGACACGGATCTTCTGTTGGTGTAAGCAGAACAAGACCTGGTCAATAGATAAGGAAATACAAAAATTTTTTAATATAAATTTAAAGGAGATTTGATTATGGGAAATCCTAAAAAACCACGAAAACAGTATGACACTCCATCACATCCATGGAATGCAGAACGTATTAAAGAAGAAAACAGATTAGCAAGTAAATATGGATTAAAAAACAAAAAAGAAATATGGAAAGCTGAATCTAAAGTAAAAAGATACCGAAGAGATGCTCGTATCATCTTAGGTATGGATGCAGATGAAAGAGAAGCACAAGAAACTGAATTAATGAATCATTTAGTAAGACTTGGATTCATTTCACCTAATGCTAAACTCGAAGAAGTATTAGATCTTAACGTAGAAGACGTATTAAGACGTAGATTACAAAGTTTAGTATTCAAAAAAGGTTTAAGTAACACAGCTAAAGAAGCAAGACTATTTGTTGTACACGGTCACATTACACTTAACGGTAAAAAAATTAATGCACCAGGACATTTAGTTGAAAAAGCTGACGAAGATAACATAGGATTCTATCCAGGTTCACCAGTTGCTAAAAACTTCACAAGCACAGAAGAAACAAAAGAAGAAGCTGCAGAAGTAGAAGCAACAGCAGATGAAGAACCAAAGGACGAATAGATCCAAATATAAGGAATAAATTATAAGGGTGATAAAATGGCAGAACAAGAGAAATGGGGTGTAGCTCACGTTTACTCATCTTTTAACAACACTATTATAACTGTTACAGATATTACTGGTGCTGAAACCATAACACAATGGTCTGGTGGAAAAGTTGTAAGATCAGACAGACAAGAATCATCACCATTTGCAGCTATGGAAGCAGCAAACAGAGTAGCAGATGATATTAAAGAAAAAGGAATTGCTGGTCTTCATATTAAAGTACGAGCTTCTGGAGGAAATGGTCCAAGAACACCAGGACCTGGTGCTCAAGCAACAATAAGAGCATTAGCAAGAGCTGGTATAAAAATTGGTAAAATTGAAGATGTAACTCCTATACCTCACGATGGTACTGGTAGACCTGGTGGTAAAAGAGGTAGAAGAGTATAAGTATTTTAAGAAAAGGGTCATAACATGAATATAGAAATTAGATATAAGGATGAAGAAAAAGCTGTATTTGTTGTAGATGGTGTAGATGATACATTTATTAATACAATAAGAAGAATTTGTCTTGTTGAAATTCCAACATTTGCAATAGAAGATGTAAATATTTACAAAAACGATGCAAAAATGTTTGATGAAGTTTTAGCTCACAGATTAGGATTAATTCCATTAGTAACTGATCTTGATTCTCATATCATGCCGAAAGATTGTGACTGTGAATCACACTGTGAAAAATGCAGCGTTTCATTTCTTCTAAAAGAAAAAGGTCCTAAAATAGTATATTCAAAAGATCTTAAATCAGACGACCCAGTTGTAAAACCAGTTTATGATACAATACCAATAGTAAGACTTCGGGAAGGCGAAGAAGTAGAACTTGAAGCTATTGCAGAAATAGGATTAGGTTCAGAACATGCAAAATGGCAGGCAACAACAACTTGTGGATATAAATATTATCCAAGAATTTCAATAGAACAGGATAAATTATCAGATCTTGAAGAATATGTTGAAGAATGTCCAAGAAATGTATTATCAATTGATGGTGATGAACTTGCAATTGGTGATATTGAAAAATGTTCAACATGCCGAACATGTCAAAGATTATCTGAAAAAGATGACAATGCAATAGTAGTTGACTTTGAAGAAAATAAATATATTTTCAACCTTGAAACAGATGGTTCACTAACACCTGTTGAAGTTCTTACAATAGCTTGTGATATACTATCAGAAAAAGCAGATAATATCATAAATTTTGTGAATGAGGAGGAATAGTAAAAATGAAATTAACAAAAACTAACCCAAATACTGTAAATTTAATAAAATCCCTCACCAAACAATCATCTGCAGAAAATGCTCCTATATGGAAAGCTGTTGCTAACGATCTTTCAAGAGCTAATAGAAAAAATAAAGAAGTAAATGTTTACCATATAGCAAAAAACACAGCTGAAGATGATACTATAGTTGTACCAACAAAAGTTTTAGGTGAAGGTAACATAGAACACAGCGTAACTGTAGCAGCATTTAAATTCTCAGCAGAAGCAGAAGAAAAAATAACAGCTGCAGGCGGAAAATGCCTAAAAATCGATGAACTTATGGCTGAAAATCCAAAAGGATCTAACGTTAAAATCATAAAGTAGGTGAATTTGAATGGTTACAATTATAGATGGAGAAGGACTTGTATTAGGAAGACTAGCAAGTACAGTCAGTAAAAGATTACTTAACGGGGAAGAAATTACAATAATCAATGCTGACAAAATTATTATATCTGGAAATAAAGATTTTATCTATGCAAGATACAAACAAAGAGTGGACAGAGCAAGTATCTCAAACCCAAGAGATTTAGGTCCAAAATACCCACGTAGACCAGATGATATATTCAGAAGAACAGTTCGTGGAATGCTTCCATACAGAAAAGCACATGGAAGAACAGCTTACAAAAACTTAAAAGTAAATGTAGGTGTTCCAGTAGAACTCGAAGGACAAGAAACAGTTGAAGTAAAAGAAGCACAACCTAAAAACATAACAAAAAGTATGCAATTAGGTACAGTATCAAAATTATTAGGTGCTAAATTTTAGATAAATTCAGAAGGTAGTGTAAATTATGGCTAAAACAGTACACGCTAGTGGAAAAAGAAAAACCGCTATTGCTAGAGGAACAGTTAAAGAAGGTAGCGGAAGAATAAAAATTAACAGTAAACCAGTTGAATTATATAACCCTGAATTAGCAAGACTTAAAATTTATGAACCTATAGAGCTTGCAGGGGAAGACTTAATAAACTCTGTAGATATCAGCATAAGAGTTGTTGGTGGAGGAGTAATGGGTCAAGCAGAAGCAGCTCGTATGGTTATTGCTAAAGGACTAGTTGAATACACTGGTGACATGAATCTTAAAGACAGATACGTACAGTATGACAGAACAATGTTAGTAGGAGACCCACGTCGTACAGAATCCAAAAAATTCGGTGGACCTGGAGCAAGAGCAAGAAAACAAAAAAGTTACAGGTAATTTTTTATGTTACTCGTAAGATGTTTTACGTGTGGAAAGGTTATTTCAGCAAGTTTTGATGAATTTCAAGAAAGAGTAGCAGATGGTGAAGATCCTGGAGCTGTTCTTGACGATCTTGGAATTACAAAATATTGTTGTAGAAGAATGTTTATCTCACATGTTGATGTATGGTAGATATTTAGATACTAAAATAATAAGGAGCTAATATGGAGTATTTACTTCATTTATTTTGAACTCCTCTCCCCTTTTTTACATGTTAATTTGGGGAATTTAGTTGAGTTGTTGAATAGTATTAGAAAAACTAAATAAGGAGCATTTAATTATAATGCAATCTAGAAGTAATACAAGATTTGATAGAGCTAGATTAATTGGTTCAAGAGGATTACAAATTTCTATGGGAGCATATCCTAAAGTTGAATTTAGTCCTGATGAAGATCCTATTAAAATAGCAATAAGAGAATATGAGGAAGGAGTACTTCCATTAGATGCAGTAGTTAAAAATGAGAAATTTTCAGAAAATAATGATGAAGCTGATGATGAATAGATCATCATTATAAATTATTTTTTTTCATAGTAAAATTGATTGTTGATAACTAAATGTAAAAACTAACTTTCTTTATTTCTACACTTTTTAAGAGATAAAAAAATAGCCCTTTAATTAAGCAACTATTTCTACATTTAAAAGAGGTGTTTTTTATGGATAGTGTAATAGAAGACGTACGATTAAGAAAAATTATAGATAGTAGAGGAAATCCTACCGTTGAAGCTGATGTTTTAACATGGAATGGATTTGGAAGAGCAGCAGCACCTAGTGGAGCAAGTACTGGAGTTAACGAAGTAGTATCTTTCCCTGATGGTGGAGTAGACAGAGTAGTTGAAGATATTGAAGATTTAATATCCTCAGAAATTATAGGAATGGAAGCAGAAGACATCAGAGAAATTGATAATGTTCTTAAAGAAATTGATGGAACAGATAACTTCTCAAATATTGGTGGAAATACAGCAGTAGCAGTTTCAATGGCAACTGTTAAAGCTGCAGCATCAAGCTACAACCTTCCAGTATACAAATTCCTTGGCGGAGTTATGCCAACAGCAATTCCTTATCCTTTAGGAAACATGATTAATGGTGGAGCTCACGCAGGAGTTAATGCACCTGATATTCAAGAATTCCTTGTAATTCCTGTTGGTGCATCAAACATAACAGAAGCAATTACAACTAATATTAATGTTCACAGAAGAATTAAAGAAAAGATTCAAAATGTAGATTCTACATTTACTGGTGGTAAAGGAGACGAAGGTGGATGGGCACCTAACCTTACAAACCAACAAGCTTTAGAAATTCAATTCACATCATGTGAAGAAATTAGTGACGAAACTGGTATTTTAGTAAGACCTGGTTTAGATGTTGCATCTAGTGAATTTTGGAATGAAAAAGAACAAAAATATGTATATGAACGTGAAGGTGTTCAAAGAACAACTGGCGAACAAATCGACTACATTGCAGATTTAATTGATACATATAAATTATTCTATGTAGAAGATCCAATTGAAGAAAATAATTTCGAAGCATTTGCTGAACTTACAGCAAAAAGTGGAGATAATTGTCTTATTTGTGGTGACGACTTGTTTGTAACAAATGCTGAAATCCTTGCAAAAGGTATTGAAGCTAATGCTGGTAACAGTTTAATTATTAAACCAAACCAGATTGGAACACTTACAGATACATATAATACAATTGAGTTAGCAAAAGATAATGGATATGTTCCTGTTGTATCACACCGTTCTGGTGAAACAACTGATGAAACCATTGCACACCTTGCTGTAGCATTCAATGCACCTATTATTAAAACAGGAGCAGCTGGTGGAGAAAGAATTGCAAAACTCAATGAACTAGTCAGAATCGAAGAAGAATTATTAAATCCTAAGATGGCTGATTTATAATTAAAGAAATTAAAAGATAATATTTTAATGAATAAAAATTTACAATAAAAGAGGAAATTAATATGTCAGAATTATTAATACCATTAGACAAGTACCTTGCAGCAGGATTACACATAGGTACACAACAAAAAACAAAAGATATGGAAAAATACATCTACAGAGTAAGAGCAGATGGGCTTCACGTACTTGATGTAAAAAGCAGTAACAATAAAATTATTGTTGCAGCAAAACTTTTATCAAAATACGACCCTGATGAAGTACTTGTAGTATCAACAAGACAGTATGGTCAAGCACCAGTTAAAAAATTCGGAGAAGTAACAGGTACAAAAACAATACCAGGTAGATTCATACCAGGTACACTTACAAACCCTCAATACTCCAAATTTATTGAACCAAAAATCTTAGTTGTAACAGACCCAAGAGCTGACTCACAAGCTGTTATTGAAGCTAAACAGAACAACATTCCTGTAGTAGCTTTATGTGATACAGAAAACTTATTATGTAACGTTGATGTTACAATTCCTGTAAACAACAAAGGAAGAAAAGCTATTGCTTTAGTTTACTGGTTACTTGCAAGACAAATTCTAAGAGAAAGAGGTATCTTATCCTCTGATGAAGAATTTGATTTAGAACCATCAGACTTTGAATTAAAAATATAATCTTATTTAACTAAGGTTATATGTAGATGGTAATTTGACTTTTGAATATATTTGTACACAGACACTTTAAAGATTAACATTGTAGGCTATAATTTTTATAGTTTACCTGTGTTTTAATCTTTTAATTAAAGAGAAAACTTATTTTTTATTAAACTTTTTTTATTTATAATTTTCAGATTTTTTTTACTAAATTAAAGTAATGTAATTATTTTTAGTTATAAATTATTAAATTAGAGTAATATTTATTATATACTTAATACATAAATACTTCATAACAGATTCTCATAATAAATAATTCAGATTTGTAATTTAAGTATAATAGGTTTTTATACTTGAGAATCATATTAAAAGGGGTATTTATCTTTAGAGATTGGATTTTTATTTTTCCATTCTATAGAGATATATGATATATTTTTTGTTCAACACCAATTAAATTAGGAAATTTAAGCATATATTATTTTGCAGGTATGATTTAAATTCTGAAAATTTAATTACTAATGATAGATATTATAAGAAAAAATTTATTTTATAGTAGATTTAATATTTAATTCCAAAGAATTGATACTTGAAATATTTACTGCTATAACAAGTTTTTTTCTATAAATATGGGAGTGGAAAGTTTTAAAATCTTTTTTTTCCATGTTTTGTATTTATCATATTTATAAAGAGGAAAATATTTTCCGACATATTTAGTGTGTGTGTGGGAAATTGTTGTCTTTTTAATTTAAAAACTCTTTTTTTTGAACAAAATTTTCATTATCATTTTTACCTTTTATTTTAAAAAAAATTAATAATATTGACTATTAGGAATTGATTCATTTTATGAAAATAAAAGCATTTGCACCAGGGAAAATAATTCTTTTTGGTGAACATACAGTTGTATATAACAAGCCTGCTATTGCAGTTGCAATAAATCGGGGAGTAGATGTAACACTTACATCACGTAGTGATGATATTGTTAATATTAATGTTGAAACAATTAACTATTCAAAGAAATTAAAGCTTAATAATGGAAAGCTAGTCTATGAATATGATGATAGTCAAAAACAGATTACTGATTATATATATGAAGTTATAAGCCTCTTTGAATATGAGGGTGGCTTTGACTTATCTGTTGATATTAAAATGTATTTAGGTGCAGGTTTAGGATCATCAGCTGCTGTAACTGTATCAACACTTAAAGCACTTGCACTCTATAGTGGTAATGACTTATCACTTGATGAGATTGCAAAAATTGCACGTTCTATTGAAATTAAAATACAAGGAGCTGCAAGTCCTATTGATACAGCAATGAGTACATATGGTGGAATTATCTATATTGATGAAAATTCAAATCTTAATCCTATAGATTTTGATATGAAATTACCATTACTAGTTTCAAATTGTGAAATTGCTGGTAATACAGGAAAGCTTGTTGCATCAGTACGCAATAAATATGAGAAGTATCCAGAGGTTTTAGAGCATATCTTCACAGCAACAGCAAACGTTGCAATAGATGCAAAAAAGGCATTAGAAGATGGTAATTCTCAGAAACTTGCTGATTTAATGAATATTAATCAGGGACTTCTTGATGCAATGGGTGTAAATACTGCAGAGTTATCTGACATGGTATATCAATCACGTAAATTTGGATCTGCTGGATCTAAACTTACAGGTAGTGGTGGTGGAGGATGTATTATTGCATATACACCAGATGATATAGATTATGTCTACGTGAAATTATCAAAACTTTATCCTACATTTATGTGTGAACAGTCACAAAGTGGGGTTTATGCTGAGATAATAGATGAATAAGAAAAATAAAAAATATAATTTAAAGAAATAAATTAGATAAGTAGGTTTTTTATATGATGATAATAAAACTCGGTGGAAGTGCTCTTACAATAAAAGATGCAAAATCACCAACTATAGATGAAGTTAATTTAGAGCGAATTGCTGATGAATTAACATCATACAACCAAGACATGATAATAGTACATGGAGCAGGATCTTTTGGACATATCTATGCACGAGACTATGAAATAGGCAGTGAAGTAAAAGATGTAAATGATCATCTACGTAAAATTGAGGGAATGTGTATAACACAAACATCAGTACATCGCCTAAATTACATGGTGTGTCGTAAACTTCAACAAAAAGGAATACCTGCTGTGGCAATTAAGCCATCATCATTTATAATAACAGAAAATAAAAGAATTGCAGTATGTGATACAACTGTTATTAAAAACTACCTGGAAAATGGTTTTGTACCAGTACTTTATGGTGATGCTGTACTTGACTATAATGATGCAATTAAGTTTGCAATTCTTTCAGGTGATCAGATAATAACATATCTTGCAGAAGAACTAAATGCTGATAAGGTAATTCTTGCATCTGATGTTGATGGAATCTATACAGATAATCCAAAAACAAATCCTGATGCACAACTAATCGAGGAAGTAACAAAAGATACACAACTTAATCTTACATCAAAAAATTCTCATGCAGATGTAACAGGTGGAATGGAAGGTAAAATTAATGAACTTCTAGAACTTGCAGATAAAGGTATTACATCCCAGATTATTAATGGTGAAGTTGAAGGAAATATAAAAGCTGCAGTATCAGGTAGTAAAGTTAAAGGAACAATTATAAAATAAGGTTTCTCTTTATTTTTTGAATATTAAAAAATTATAGAATTAAATAAAATAAAATTTAAAGGATGTGATTAATGTATGATATCAGATCGAAAACTTCAACATCTTGAAATATGTAAAAACTACGATGTTGAACATACAATAACCACTGGATTTGAAGATATAAATCTTGTTCACAGATCATTACCAGAAGTAGACTATGATGAAATTGATACATCAATTGATTTTAATGGAAAAACACTAGATTCACCACTAATAATAACAGCAATTACTGGTGGACATCCTGAAAGTACAAAGATTAATGAAACTCTTGCAACAGCAGCAGAAAATATGAACATTGCAATGGGTGTTGGAAGTCAAAGAGCAGGAATTACAAATCCTGAACTTAAAGAAACATTCACAGTAGTACGCAATTGTGCACCTGAAGCTGCAATAATAGGAAATATTGGAGCACCACAGGTAGAATATGCATACGATGCAATAGAGATGCTTAACTGTGATGCACTAGCAATACATCTTAATCCATTACAGGAAATTATACAACCTGAAGGAGATATTAATGCTAAAGGATATGTAGATTCTATATCTGAAATATGTTCAAATGTAGATATTCCAATCATTGCAAAAGAAACTGGTGCAGGAATTAGTAGCCAGGATGCAAAGATCCTTGAAGATATTGGTGTTAATATGATTGACATTGAAGGTGTTGGAGGTACAAGCTGGGCTGCTGTTGAAACATACAGGGCTGAAAATCCCTCCCTTGGAAATCTATTCTGGGATTGGGGTATAACAACTGCTGTAAGTACTGTTGAAGTACTTGAGGCAACAAATCTTCCTGTAATTTCATCAGGTGGTATAAGAAATGGACTTGAAGCTGCAAAGGCAATAGCACTTGGTGCTGATTGTGTTGGTATGGCTCTTCCATTTTTAAAACATTCCTATCTTGGACATACCTATGTTGAGGAGAAAATTAAACAGTTTAATCGTGAACTTAAAACTGCAATGTTCCTTGTTGGAGCAGAAAACATTGAACAATTACAACAAAAAAAGGTTATTATAACAGGAAAAACACGAGAAGTATTAGAACAACTAGAAATTGATACAAAAAAATTTGCAAGGAGAATATAAATATATGACAATAGAAGTAATTGCAGTTGGAGGATATGAAGAAATTGGAAAAAACATGACTGCTGTAAAAGTAAATGATGATGTAGTAATATTTGATATGGGTATACATCTTGACAGACTTCACATACATGAAGATACTGATATTTCACGGATGCATAGTTTAGATTTAATTGAACGTGGAGTAATACCTGATGATACACTTATGCGTGAGGTAGATGGAAAGGTACGTGCAATTGTATGTACACATGGACACCTTGACCACATTGGTGCTATTGCAAAACTTGCACACCGTTATGAAGCACCAATTATTGCAACACCATATACTCTTGCATTAATTGAAAAAACAATAAAAAGTGAACGTAAATTTAAGGTAAACAATCCACTTAAAGCATTAAATCCTGGAGAAAAACAACAAATTTCACCAAATCTTACACTTGAATTTGTAAGAACAACACACAGTATACCACAAACAATAACAGCAGCACTACACACACCAGAGGGTGTTGTAATATATGCAAACGACTTTAAATTTGACAACCACCAGATGGTATCACCACCACCTGATTATAGAAGATTCAGAGAACTAGGTAAAAAAGGTGTAAAAGCAGCAATTGTAGATACAACTAATATTAAGGAAGTTCAGGAAAGTAAAACCTACTCTGAAAAAATTGCACGAGATCTTCTAAAAGATGTTCTTAAAGAACCACTCGAAGAGAAAAAAGGTCTTATTGTAACAACATTTGCAAGTCATATTGAAAGAATTCAGGCAATTACAAAAATTACAGAAAGAAGTCGTAGAAAAATTATGATTCTTGGTCGTTCAATGGAACGTTACTGTTCAATTGCAGAGTCAATGGGAATATTAAATCTTCCACGTAATGTAAGTTTATATGGAAATTCTAAGGCAATAAATAAGGCATTAGCACGTGCAAATGATCACCGGTCAAAGTACATGCTTATTGTAACAGGACACCAGGGAGAACCTGATGCACTTCTTCCAAGAATAGCTGCAAATAAGACAAACTTTGAAATAAAACCTGGAGATAACGTTGTATTTTCATCATCAACAATACCAAATCCTATAAATATTGCAAATCGTAACTTACTTGACAGACGTCTTAAAGAAAGAGGAGCAAGAATTTATAACAATGTACACGTATCAGGACATGCAGGACCTGAAGATATGCGTGACTTTATACGTATGCTTCAACCAGAACAACTAATACCTGCACACGGTGATATTAGCCATCTTTCAGCATTTGTAGAACTTGCAGAAGAAGAAGGATATAAACTTGGCAACGATGTACATGTACTACGTAATGGACAGGCACAAGTATTTAACTAGAAAAGAAAAATTAAAAAAGTAGTAATATTAAAACATAGAAATATACTATATAAGAGAATTTTATATAATAGGGTGATTTATAATGGATATATTAGAAATATTAAAAGCATACTCAGAAGATGTAGATAGAGAAATAGAATCGTTACTATCTACTTTACAACCAGATGAACTTAGAGAGTCATCAGAATATCTAACAAAAGCTGGTGGAAAAAAAATTAGACCAGCTCTTACAATGTTAAGTTGTCAGGCAGTATCAGGATCAACAGAAAGAGCTCTTAAAGCTGCTGTTGCTATTGAATTAATCCATACATTCAGTCTTATACATGATGATATAATGGACAATGATGATACACGTCGTGGAATGCCTGCTGTACATAAAGTATGGGGAGAACCTACAGCTATTCTTGCAGGAGACACACTATTTTCTAAAGCATATGAATCATTAATTTCAACAGCTTCAGAAAACATACCATATGAAAAAGTTCTTGACTCACTAAGAATTTTATCTGATGCATGTATAAGTATCTGTGAAGGACAAGTACTTGACATGTCATTTGAAGATACATTTGATGTAACACTTGATGCATACAATGATATGATCTATAAAAAAACAGGTGCACTTATCACTGCATCAACTACAATTGGTGCAATTATTGGTGGAGCATCAGAAATACAAATTGATGCACTACGTAAATATGGTGAAAATATTGGTATTGCATTCCAGATACAAGACGACTACATCGACCTTACAGGTGATGATTCAATAGGAAAACCTGTTGGTAGTGATCTTGTAGAAGGTAAAAAAACAATGATGGTTCTCTTTGCACTTGAAAAAGCAAATAGTGAAGATCATGACAGACTCATTGAGCTTCTCCAGGCAAATGATGAAGCTATTATTCCTGAAGCAATGGAATTACTTAACAAGTATGGTGCTATTGATCATGCAAGACTTGCAGCATATGATCATGTAATAAGAGCAAAAGAAGCACTTAGTGTACTTCCAGATTCAGATGCAAAAGAAGTATTATTTAAACTTGCTGATTATGTATTTAGTAGAAAAGTATAATTATTCTTAGAAAAAATGTTTTAAGATTAATTTACACCCTAAAATATTTTTTAAAGCCACTAACCTCCCCCCTTTTTTTATACCATTTTTATTTTTTTTAGTGATATTTTTATTTTTTAATTTTAATTGATAAATAAACAATAAATATTTAAATATAATGGCTACTATATTTTTAATTGTTAACGAGTAAATACAAAAAAAATTTTTTTAAGGATATTATTCAATAACAAAAAAAAGTAGGATATAATTTACAACAAAGTGGTTGGATATATAAAACTAAAATATAAGGAGATATTTTAAATGTTAGATAAAAGAATGGAAGAAGCATTAAATAAACAAATCAACGCAGAATTAGCATCAGGATACTTATACTTATCAATGGCAACATACTTTGAAGATGAAGACTTACCAGGATTTGCAAACTCCCTCAGAGTACATGCAGAAGAAGAACTTGAACATGGTATGAAAATCTATGATTACATCATCCGTAAAAATGGTAGTGTAGTACTTGAAGGATTTGAAACACCAGAACGTCAATGGGATGGAATTGTAGCTGTATATGAAGCTATTCTTGAACACGAAGAACTTGTAACTTCATTAATTAACGACTTAATGGATTTAGCAGAAGAACTTAATGATCATGCAACAATCCAATTCTTATTATGGTTTGTAGAAGAACAAGTTGAAGAAGAAGAATTAGCACATGAAGATCTAAGAAAAGTAAGAATGGCTGTAGATTCAAGACACCTCTTATATGAATTAGACAAAGAATACGGAAGTTTAACTTCAAACGAAGAATAAATTTTCTAAATTTTTATTCTTTTTATTTTTTCACCACCCTATTTTAAAATTAAAAAAAACTATTTTTATTATAAAACTTGAATACTACTTTTTATTAAGATAATTAATTAAATATATAATATAATTTTTAAAATAGAGTTAATTGAGTTTAAAACTGAAGGAATTTTTATGAATAAGTATGTGAGTTTTATTAGTGATGAAGATTTTTTAGATGCTGTTGAATTTGTTGTTAAATCATACATAGTGGAAAATTCTGTGAAAATGATTGAAGATGAATTAAAACATGGAAAAAATACTACTGATTTTATTAAATTAATCTTTGATGTATATACAAAACAAATATCACTTCAAGGATGGTTAGATTCTGAAATTAACAGACAAAAAGATAAATCACGAAATAATAAGATTGGTGAATTCCATCAAAAAGTATTGGGAAAGGTTCCAGGATGGCAAGATTTAAAGATTGGAAGTCCATATGGTGTTGATCTTAAAAATGATGATAACACTGTATTTATTGAATTGAAAAATAAGTTTAATACTTTAAATTCTTCTTCATCTTTAGCAACAATGTTAAAACTTGAAAATATTATTCATGAACATCCTAATGCTAAGGCTTATATTTGTTATATTGTTGAGAAGAAATATAAATCAAAAGATAAAATATGGCATGTGAAAGAAAATAGGGAAAATTCAGATGGAAGTAAAGTTACAATTGATCATTGTAATGAAAATATAAAATTAGTTAGTGGATATAAGGTGTATGAACTTGTAACAGGTGATAGAACTGCACTTAAACAGGTATATGAAGCACTTCCTTTGGCAATAAATGATGTTTTAAAAAATAAATATGATCTTCCTGATTTTAAATTATCAAAAAGTGATCAGGAAATCTTAGATAGTTATGGTGATTATGTTTTTAATTATGATGACTAAAATGGTAATTTTGTTTGTATAGATTTTGTTGTACTACTTTCACTTAAACTGTTTTGAGTTAATGCAGATACTATTGATTTACCAACAGCTTCGGCTAATTTAACAGGTACTGCATTACCAATCTGTTTATATTGTGATGAGGTTGTTCCACTAAATTGCCATGCATCTGGAAATGATTGTATTCTTGCATACTCACGTATAGTAAATGGTCTTGTTTCATCAGGATGACATCTTTCTGTTTGTTTTTGTGCCGGACTTGTTGTAAGTGTAAGTGATGGTTCATCCCATGCAAGTCTTCTTGCCATACCTCTTTTTCCACCACCACTATAGTAACTTTTACCCATGTACTGTTTTTGTATATCAACAGGTAAATCTACCCAGCATCCACCTGGAGGAACAAGTTCAAGAACTTTTCTTTTATTTTCAGAATAACTCATACCATCAGATTCTGGTACATCTTTTAGAACATCAGCAAGTGTAGGTTTTTCATCTGAAACTTCAGGATAGTTAAATATAATACCATCTTTAACTCCTATGAGAAACATTCTTTTTCTTTTCTGTGCAACACCATAATCCCATGCATTAAGTACTTTATATTCTACTCTATAACCAAGACTTTCAAGTACTTCAATCATTGTCTTTAATGTTCGACCTTTATCATGTCTTATGAGTCCTTGAACATTTTCTGCTACACAAATTTTAGGTGAAACTTCCTTTACACATCGTGCAAATTCAAAAAATAATGTTCCACGTGTATCTTCAAATCCAAGTCTTTTACCAGCATAACTAAATGCTTGACATGGAAAACCACCTGCAACTATATCTGCATCATATTTACTAAAATCAACATTATGAACATCATCATGTATAACATTCCAGTTTGGTCTATTATTTTTTAATGTTTCAACACAATCTTTGTCAATTTCAACAAGAAGTTCATGTTCAATTCCTGCATTTTCAAGACCTAATGCAAGACCTCCTGCTCCTGTAAATAATTCAATAGCTTTCATTTTATTTAATATTCCCCTAAATGTATAATTCTTTTTTTTATTATTTATATTCTATATTATATATGTTTCATATTATGTTTAATTTTTATGATTATATACTATTATTATTTTTATTTTTTTATATATTTTTCTAAGATCTTTTGAAATATTTTCAATATATTTTAATTATTTTAATATTATTTATATTTAAATTACTAGATTATATAAATAGAGTACAAAAATTATTAATTGGGAGATGAAATTATAAAATGAATACAAAAGAATATGACTGTTTTGTTGGTAGTGAAAAAATTTACATAAAAGCTTACCTACCTGACATGGAAGGTAATGATGAGTTGCTTGATTGTGTTATACTATCACATGGACTTTCTTTAAATCATACATTTATGATTGCATATGCACAAAAACTTCAAAGTATGGGTGTTGCAGCATTTGTATTTGATTTTCGTGGTGGTGGTTATGACTCACTTAGTGATGGTAAAATATGTGATATGACATTAACATCAGAAGTAGAGGATTTAGAATGTGTTATAGAATTTATCAAAGATCTTGAATTTATTAACAATGATAGTATCTACCTTGCAGGTCACAGTCAGGGAGGATTCATAAGCAGTCTTGTTGCAAATAAAAGATCTGATATTAATGCATTGTTCTTATTTGCTCCTGCATATGTTATAGTTGATGATATGACAAATACAACACGACCAAAAAATGTCTTAGAACTTATGCCAGAACACCTGGGAGATACATATATCAATGATGCACTAAGTGTAAATTTATATGATGATATAGATGATTTTAAAAATCATGTTATAATCTTCCATGGAAAAAAAGATATGCGAGTTCCTATAAGCTATGCACATGATGCATTTGATGCATATAGTGATTGTGAATTAATTGTCTTTGATGATGAAGAGCACAGATTCACAGACAAAACCAAGGATATTGTAGTTATGAAAATTATTGATTTCATACACAAAAATAAGAAATAATACCCTTGTAACTATATGAATTAACATTATCTTTTTTAATTTAATTCATCCTAACATGCTAATTTTAATTTTTAAATGTTATCATATATAGGATAGCATACTATTTTTTTTTATTAATTTAATATTTCATTTATCAATCTCCTTTTTTTTAGTTGTTTAATAGCTACAATCATATTTTTTCCATATAAAATTACTTAAAATTAGTTAATAAGTCTTATTTTAACTATAATATTAATATTTAATAAAAAATATAGTTATTATTATAATTTATAACGTATTTTATGGATTAAATAATTAAATTGGGGGATATTTTTGGAGGCAAATTCTAAAAATATAGAATTAATTCGTGGAGACTATAAGAAGGCTGTAAAGAAGCTTTCTGTACCTACAATGATAAGCTTGCTTGTTGCATCATTATATAATCTTACAGATAGTATTTGGATCTCAGCACTTAGTGCTGATGCTCTTGCTGCACTTGGTTTTATTCTACCATTTTTCTATATTGTTATGGGATTTGGAAGTGGACTTGCAGTTGGAGTAAATAGTGCAATTTCACGACAAATTGGGGCAAATGATCACAAGCAGGCAAGTAACACTGCAATTCATGGAATTCTTCTTGCAATAGTATTTTCAATACTTATAGGTGTATTTTCATATTATACAATTCCAATTTTTCTAGATATTGGTCTTGTTGGTGTTGAAGTTGGACTTTCAGAATCTCTTGCACTTGAATATGGACAAATTCTTTTTGCTGCAATTATACCATTTATATTATGTGAAGTTGAAGTTGCAATTCTAAGATCAGAGGGTGATGCAAAACGTGGAATGTATGTGATGCTTGCAACTGTAATTCTTAATATTATTCTTGATCCAATAATGATATTTACATTAAATATGAATATAGCAGGAGCAGCACTTGCAACAGTAATTAGTGAAACAATTGGATGTCTTATTCTTATTTACTGGATTCATTATAAAAAGGATACATATCTTGGTATTAAGCGTGAAAACTTCACTTTTAGCTTTTATCATATAAAGCAGATATTATCTATTGCACTTCCATCAACTTTTGAAGATCTTATAACAAGTATATTAAATATGGCAGAAAATATAATACTTCTACTTTCAGGAGGTTATCTTGCAGTGGCTGCATATTCTGCTGTTTGTCGACTTACACAGCTTATAATTATCCCAATTAAGGGATTGGGTGTTTCTATGATAACACTTGCTGGAAATATGTATGGTGAGAAAAATTATGGGAAGCTTAAAAGTACATACTTCTATACTTTAAAGTTAAGTATTATCATAACAACACTTCTCATAGTACTTTCATACGTCTTTGCTCCACAAATTGGAGTACTTTTTGCATCAGGTGATATTAAGCTTTCAGTTGAGGTAAGTAAAGCTCTACGTTTAATGATAATAACAATTCTCAGTGTATGTTTTGGTGTTATATCATGTAACTTCTTCCAGGAAATAGGAAAAGGAACAATTTCACTTATAATTACTGTTATTCGAAGCTCAATACTTAAGGTAATTTTCACAATATTCCTATTTTATTTCATATTTAATATGGGAGTAAATGGTGTGTATTTTGGTGTTATGATGTGTGGTATAATTAGTGGAACTATAGCATTTAGCTGGGCATTATATTACCTACGGAAACTATTAAAACATGATGATGATAGTAGTATTTCCAACTAACCTCTCCACTACTTATTTTTTTTTAATTCTCTTATTTTTTTAATAATAACTTAATTATCTATTAACAATAAAAATAATAATATAATTGAAAAATTTTATACTACAAATAAATTAAAAGGGTATAATGATTATTTTTTTTAAGTAACTATATAGGAGTTTATTATTAATGGTTAATCCAAATAAGAAAGTTAAAAGACCAGATGGTTTAGGTAAAATATTTAAATATAAAACATCAGAAGATGGTGAGGAAATATTCACACTTCCAATTATTAAAACATTAAATGATAACTACATCTATCTTCTTCGTGCAATAAGAGCAGAAAACTATTATATTCCAGAAAATGATTCATGCTTCTTTTTTAAGGAAATTGTATATGACAATGAAGTTGTAGGATTTGCAGCATATCGTCCAAGTAATATTAATGAAAGTTCACTTATTATGCAATACATGTATGTACTTGATGAATATAGAAACAAAGGACTTCTTGCAGAAGAACTTGATGAGGCAACAACACTCTTTGAATCAAGTATTCTTATTGAATATCCATCATGTGACACAGTTAAAACATTAATTAAACACAGACTTGCACGTGTATTTAATGATAGATTTGCAATTTCAAGAATTCCATTTTATGTACCTATGGTTGATATAGACGATGCAACAAGTGGAGTTCTTCGTGAAGGATATGAATATCCAGAAAAAGTATACAGTAAACTATCACTAGTATATGACCTAGAGCTTTGTTGTGTTGTTGGTGTTGCAAGTGATGATATTGAAAATATGTACAAAGAAGGAGTTGCTGATGAAGAAACTATTAACAACTACAATATCATGAGTCTTGCACTAGCTGAAGATGATGCTAAATATGGCTGTGTTGAGAAAAGACAAAATGATGAAGATATAGCAAATGGAACATACTTTGCTAAACTTAAAGATCTTCTCGATGAAAACGACAGTGTAATTGAAAACTGGTTAACATTAATGTAGATAAAATATGAAATAATGAGCAGAGGGTAAAATAATATAGATAATACATATGACATGTATATCATCTACTCATATTTTTTTATTAGAAAAATACTATTTTTTTGAGGGATTTAATTTTTATGAATTTTGAAGTTTTCTATTATTCAAAAACAGGACATACAAAACAACTAGCCGATGCAATAGGTAGCATAATAGGAAAAGATGCAAAAGATATTACATCAAATAGTATAGATGAAGATATTGATGTACTATTTTTTGGAAGCAGTATCTATGGAAATGGAATAGATCCTGCAGTTGTAAGATTTTTCAACAACAATATAGATGCAAATATTGGATGTATTGTTAACTTTTCAACATCAGGTGTTGGAAGATCAACATACGATGAAATAAAAGCACTAGCAGAAAGTTATTCAATAAAAATGGCAGAAGACCAATTCTACTGTATAGGTGAATTTGCAGGAATGAATAGTGACAAACCAGATGCAAACGACATTTCAAAAATCAAAACATTTGCACAAGATATTGTTAACAAATACTAAACACCCAAAGAATCTTTTTTTTATTATTCTTTTTTTAAAAAAATCTAATTTTACTATTTTATACTATTTTTATTTTTAAGATAAAAAATAAAATAGAATATATGCTCTATTAAATTTTAGCATACTTTTTAAAGTTTTCAGCTTGTTCAAATACTTCTGAAAATACCTCATCATTATATTCTGGAGGATAATCATTTTTATCTAATAATAAAATTAAATCTACTTTTAAATTTGCTTTAATATCTTCTCTGTTGTCCCAATCAACATATGATGAATTATCTTCAACAATTTTCTTAATCTCTTTAGCTAAATGAAGTAATTTTTCATGAGGATATTCAAATTCATGTTTAATGGAAACATCTTTTAAAATATCATAAAATGCTTTTTCTTCAAAACTTATATCTAAACTCTCAAAAGAACACTTATCCTCTTTAAATTCCTTAACTAAATTCATAATTTCACTAATAACATCTTCAAAAACTTCTTCAGCCACTTGTTTATCATTTCTAAGTCGATTATAAAAATCAATTAAGTCATTTAATTTTTCACTAAATGCTTTAGCTTTAACCCTATTAACTTTACCATATTCTTTAATTTCATTCCTCATTAAACGTTCTAATATTTTAATTTTTGTATTTACCCTAGGAATTTGGTTAATTTTATTAATATAATCTTCAGAAAGTAAATCTATTCCATGAATATTTTTATTAGCTTGAAGAACATCCTCAACACCATCTGAAAGTATTGCTTCTTCAACCATTTTAATAACTTTCCTATTCATTTTACTAATATCAGGTGCATCTCCTTTAGTTAATTTATATATTATAGAACGAACTCCAGTATAGAAGAAAATTTCATCTCTTTCTTTTTTAGATATCTCATCAGATATCACACATAAATCATAAGCAGATTTTAATCTTTTAACATTACGCATAAACATTTTTTCTGTTTTTTCAGTTATCTGAACATATTCTGCAGCATCTTTTAAACAGTTTAATTTATCAAGTGCAGTTCCTTCATAGTATTGTTCTGTATTAAAATTATAAAACATACTATCTAAAATTGATAATTGATCTTTAACTATTGTAATTGATGGAGTTAAATCTTCTATTTTTTCTTTTTCAAAATTTGTATATGTTCTTAATGCATCATTCATTGCCTTATAAATTCCAATATAATCAATAATTAAACCTTTTTCTTTGCCTTCATAAACCCTATTAACACGAGAAATTGTTTGAATTAATGTATGTTTTTTAATAGGTTTATCAATAAAAATAGTATCCAAACAAGGTACATCAAAACCAGTTATCCACATATCTACTACAATAGCTATTTTAAAGTTAGATTTTTCATTTTTAAATTGATCAGCAAATGATTCTCTATCTTCTTTTGTACCTAATAAATCATATAACTCTTTTTCATCATCTTTATTTCGAGTCATTATCATTTTTATTTTAGGCATTTTCTTTATTGTTCTTTTTTCCTCTTCATAAATGGTTTCTTCTTCAGAATATTTACTTATTGCCCATTCAGGTCTTAAATTTATTACTTTTTTATAAAATTCATAAGCTATTGATCTTGATGCACATACAAACATAGCTTTACCTTTTACTGTTGATTGTTCTTCAATACGTTGTTCATAAAGTTCAATAAAATCTTCAGCAACAGATTGTAATCTATCTGAATCTCCAATTATCGTATTAATATTAAGAATTGCTTTTTTACTAGCTTCAATTTGATATTCATTTGCACCTTCTTCAGCACATTGTTTATAATAATCCTCAATTTCTTTTACTTTTTCATTATCCACATTTACTCTTGCAGCACGACCATCATAAACCATATTTACAATTATTCCATCTTCTACTGCATCAGTCATTGTATATGAATCAACAATTTCTCCAAACACATCAATTGTTTCATCAATAGGTGTTCCTGTAAAACCAACATAAACAGCATTTGGTAATGAATCATGTAAATATTTAGCAAAACCATATTTCTTTTCAACACCATTTTCAGTATAAACATGAGTAGCTTCTAAGTTCAATTGAGACCTATGAGCTTCATCAGAAATACAAATAATATTACTTCTTTCACTTAATAAATCAATATCTTCTGTGAATTTCTGAATATTTGTAAGATAAACTCCACCACTTAAACGATTTTTAAGCTCTTCTTTTAAATCATTACGAGAAAGTATTTTTTTAACCTTATTATCACCTAAGAAATTTTTAGAATTAACAAATAATTTTGATAATTGTCTTTCCAAGTCAGTTCTATCAGTAATTAAAAGTATTGTTGGATTTTTTAATTGTTTATCTTTCATTAAAATACGAGATAAAAATAACATTGCTAAACTTTTTCCAGATCCAGTTGATCCAAAATAAGTTCCACCTTTACCTTCACCTTTTGGTTTGATATTTTTCAAAATATTATCATGTAATTTAGTAACTGCATAATATTGTGGGTATCTACAAATTATTTTCTTATCAGAATTTGTATTATCTGGAAAATAAATAAAATCATTAATAATTTTCAATAATCTTGATTTATTAAACATTCCTTTTACTAAAGATAATGCAGAATCAATACCTTCATATTCATTATCTTCCCTATTAATTTTTTTCCATGAATAGAAGAATTCATACTCTGTAAATAAAGTACCATATTTATTATTTACCCCATCACTTATTACAATAAATGCATTATACTTAAACAATTCAGGAATATCTCTAGCATACCTTACAGTCAACTGTTCATATGCATTAAAAATAGTAGTATTTGTTTTAATCGCACTTTTAAATTCAAAAACAACTAATGGTAAACCATTAATAAAAACAATTCCATCAGGGATTCTAAATTCAAATCCTTTAATTTTAAATTGATTAACAAATTTAAAAAGATTATTTTCTATATTTTCAAAATCAACAATATTAATATATAAATCAGCCTTAGTTTTATCATCTCTTTGTAAATTAAAACCTTCAGTTAGTATTTCAAAGAATTTTTTATTTGTTTCATATAATGAATCATAAGAAATATTTTTTATTTGAGTTATAATTTTAGTTACTTCATTTAATGTAATATCCTCAGAAGAATATTTGTTTAATAAATAATTTTTCAAATCATCTTCCAAAATAACATCTTCAATTTCACGTTTTAAATCTTCACCAAATACATATTCATATTTTTCTTCTTTGAATAAAGCAATAAATGCATCTTCTAAATTACTTTCATTAAATGAAATAAGCTTTTCCCCCATTGTTATTAATTTGTTAATTAAAATATAAATAGTAAATTTTAGGAATAAAAACTCCTTTTTTTTACTAATTTAAAAATAAAAATAAAAATTTACAGAAACTAGCTAAAGCTATTTTTCATTATCATTTCATTGATTTTAAACCTTATGAGAATAATCTAATTGAAGATGATTCTTATGGATTAATCCCTAAAAATTGGTTAGTACAAACAATTGATGAATTTGTGGATGATATGAAAAATGGAGGTACTCCAAAACGGGGAGAAGTAAATTACTGGAATAATGGGAATATTCCTTGGTTAAAAACTGGTGAGATTAATAATAATGTTATAATTAAAAGTGAAGAGTATATAACTGAATTAGGTTTAAAAAAAAGTTCAGCAAAATTATTACCTGTTAATACTATTGTCATGGCATTATATGGAAAAGGAACTGCAGCACGTATTGGTTTACTAAAACTTGAAGCAACAACAAATCAAGCTTGCTGTGCAATGATTTGTAATGATTTTAATAAAACTTTATTTTTATACTTATTTTTATTATTCAATCAAAAAGAAATTGAAAATTTAGCAAGTGGTTCAGTACAGCAAAATTTAAGTAAAGATCTTATTGCTAATTTAAAAATAGTTGTACCTCCCAATTCAATAATTGAAAATTTACCATTTAAGGAAATTTATAATAAAATTACGAATAATTGTTTTGAAATAGAAAAGTTAACTAAAATAAGAGATATTTTACTTCCTAAGTTAATGAATGGTGAAATAGATGTTTCTAATATAGAAGTCTAATTAGTTAAATTATTGTTTAACTTTTTCTTTATTTCATTTTTTTAATATTAAATATAAGTAACATTGTTATATTATGACACTTATCTAAAATGATTTCAAAAAAAAGTTTTAGCTAATATATTTTCTATGTGCTATTTTTACATTACTTTGATTTACCATGGCATATTGTAATGTTGTGTCTATTTTTTCATGTCCTAGTAGTTGTTGTAATTGTTCAATTGGCATTCCTTTGTTTATTGCCATTGTTGCCATTGTTCTTCTAAATTTGTGTGGATGTACTTTTTTAAGTCCTAGTTTTTTTCCTAGTTTTCTTAGTCTTGTTTCAATTCCACCTATTGAAATTCTTTTATATGGCTTTTTTAATGATACAAATAATGCTTGATTTTTATCTTTTCTATCTTTTAGATAGTTTTTTAGATGTATTTTTGTTCTAGCATCAAAATAAACAATTCTTTCTTTATTACCTTTTCCAAATACTATACATTCTCTTTCTTTAAAATCTATATCTTGTCTGTTTAACAATACCATTTCTCCTATTCTCATACCTGTTGATGCAAGCATGTCAATCATTGCTAAATCACGTGATTCACTACAGTTATCTCTTAACATTTCCAGTGTTTCATCAGAATAAGTTTCTTTTACATTTTTTTCTGTCTTTATTTTATGAATTCTTCGAACAGGACTTTTTAGAATATAATCTTCATCTTCAAGCCATGAAAAAAAGCTTGAAAATATACGTCTTATATTATCAATTGTTACACGACTTGATTTTCTACTCATCTGGTATTCAGTTAAATATTTACGTATATCTTCAGTTGTTATACTCATTATGTCTTTATCTAATTTTTTTAGCATTAAATCGATTGTTGAGTTATAGTATTTAAGTGATTTTTCAGAACATCCTTCAACTCGTTTTGCATCTAAAAATATTTTAAGAAGATTTTGCTTCTTTTTTTCATAATTATTTACTTTTTGAATTAAATCATAATTAAATAAGTGATATTCTAATATCTGTTTTAATCTCATTATTTGACTATTATTCAGGTAATGTAACATTTCTTGAATAATATTATTAATTAAATTTTGTTTCATAATTACTACTTATCTTTATAAAATATAAGAGAATTATTTGGATTATTAACTAAAACAATAATTTAACTAATTAGACTTCTATATTAGAAACATCTATTTCACCATTCATTAACTTAGGAAGTAAAATATCTCTTAAATTACTTAATTTTGAATTTTCTTTTTTATTTTCATCTACTTTTTGCATAATACTTTTAGCCCAATTTTCAAATTCTTGAAGTTCTTTTTCAGAAGGTAATATAATTTCAAT